>JASFLV010000184.1:0-6108 GCA_050117915.1 Thioalkalispiraceae bacterium
GTGATTAGAATCGCTACCGCAACAACATAGACATAAACAAATTTGGTCGCTTGATAGCGTTACTGTTGGAGATATCAAAATGAAAAAGCTTGCGCGCATGTTGGGTAATGATTTTAAAAAGGCGTTCAGTGCGCTTGCTTATGAACATTCGGGTGAAATGCTCTCGTTGAGAGATAAAAAAGACATGCTCACAGCGGATGCTGATTTAAAAATCGAGCAAGCAGACCAACAAGTGTATTTTTCTTCAGCAGAACGCAAGCGGATTGCCGTGTTGCTTAATGATCAATCACCATCTGCGGTATTACGTTATGCGGTGAATTCGGCTGACCGTTATAATGCCGATCTGGATATCATCACAACTGTAGAAAAATCGGTCATTACAAACGAGTTGGCGAACCTTGATACCGGTGCAATTCGAGAGATGACCATCATCAATGATGATAAAGATTTACTGACAAGTCTTGCTAAACATGTCCAACAACATCCATCATTACTCTTTGTCGTAACCAGTGATCATGACACGATTACTGAGCGTTATGTCACCGCGCGCCCTGTCGATATACAAATGACGACACCCTGGTTGGTGGTGCCAGCTGAAAAGCAAGCCGCGGCGTAAGATTACAGTCTCAACACAAAGCCAGGTTCAGCTGAGGAATAATTGCGTCTAGCCTTATTGCCCCTGTCTTATTTGGTGAATTTTTCACATTCTGCCGGTGCATGGACCACAGAGATCATATCCGAAATGGCTTAATTTCATTCCATGAAAGGAATCAGGTACGATCAGGGATGAACACCAAAATTAACGCCAGGAGGTATGGCGATGAAAACACGACCCATACCAAGGAGGCTATCATGAACAGCCAGCAACCGAACATACTCTACCTTGATCGTCGCAAGGAAGAACGCCGAAAACTGCGCGTTTTGCAGGCCCGTACATCAGGCTTTGAACCTAATGCATTTTCCCGTAGGACGGGCGCCGACCGCCGGAATACGATTGTTGTCTATACGGATTGCGCGTGGACGTAATGAGAAAAAGAGGGTAGTTGAGACTACCCCCTTTCTGACCATCAGCCGGCTTCGATTTTTGCCATGAAGTCACCACTACGGATCGCCTTTGTCAATTGCTCAAATCCACCTATGTGCTCGTCGTTCAGGAATATCTGTGGCACGCTGAGCTGATTGGAACGCTTGCGCATTTCGTCGGCCAGTACTGTGCCATCAGTGACATCGTATTGCTGGTACTTGAGGCCCTGAGCGTTGAGCAGCCGCTTGGCCATTTGACAGTAGACACAGTTATCACGGCTATAGAGTTCAAGTTTATACATAAGTTAGCCCTCATTTCCTGGCTTGCACGTGGTCGATTTCATACCAGGCTGTGGGATTAATCGGGCAACGATAGCGAAAGCCGTTTTCACTGATCTGCACCACCGCGCTTTTAGTCTGACCGGGATCCAGGGGAAACTTATCCAGGGTTTTGTGAGTTACATTGTCCTGGATCTGAAAGCCCACCAGCTTATTCGTTTTATTGGTTACTACGAACTTGTACTGGCCCGGTTTGAGGCTGGCCAGGGTTTCTTTGGCAGCAAAGTAGCCATTGTATTCATCCAGATGGATGGTGGTGATACCGTCGACCGTGGTCGGAGTAGCTGCCAGGGCCCCGGTGCTGTTGAACAGCCCAGCTGCAAGCAGGCCAGCGACTAAAATCAGTGTTTTTGCCAATGTTTTCATCATGTTATCTCCTTGGTTGGTTGTGAATGTCTCATGGCAAAATGATAGTCGTGAAAAAGGAGACTAACTATGCTAAAAAATCCAGCAAATATGTCAGAAAGTCCAGATATGTGATCTAAAATGGTTGTATGGATCTCCTCAGTGACATATTGCAGTCCTGCCGCCTCAATGCGCGGGTGTTCCTGCACTCGAGCTTTTGTGGCAGCTGGGCGGTGGATACTTCCGGCAGCCGGCAGGCGACCTTCCATGTGGTGGCGCGCGGGGCCTGCTGGTTGCACCTACCAGACCAGGCCCAACCCGAGCCGTTACGGGCCGGTGACCTGGTGGTATTTCCCCATGATGCGGCGCATGTCATATCGGGTCATGAACAGCCACCGGGCAGCGAGGTACCGCGTAACCAGCCCACACAAGGTGAATCCAGGGGGCCGTCGACCAGCCTGATCTGCGGTTATTTTGAATTTGGTGAGCAGCGCTGGAATCCCTTGTTGGAGGCCATGCCGACTTACCTGGTGATACGCAGTGAAATGACCTCTGATACCGGGCACATGGATGGGCTCATCAACTTTATGATCTATGAAGCCGAGGCGAACCGGCAAGGTGCTGACGTGGTGATCAATCGCCTGTCCGATGTGTTGTTTATTCATGTAGTTCGGACCTACATAAATAAGTATCAGCCTGATTCAGGTTTCATCGCGGCGCTGGCCGATAGTAAACTGGCAAAAAGTTTAACCGCCTTTCATCAGCAGCCGGCCAAGCCCTGGTCCGTCGAATTGCTGGCGCGGGTAGCGGGGATGTCCCGCTCGGCGTTTGCCGAACATTTTTCTAACACCACCGGGCAAACCCCCATGCAATACGTCACCCACTGGCGCGTGCAAACCGCGTATAATTTGTTAACCACCACACAGCGAAGTACTCAGCAGGTCGCCGAGCAAAGTGGTTATCAAAGCGAAGCCGCTTTTGCGAAAGTATTCAAAAAATATTTTGCTAAGGGACCGGGCGCAGTGCGCAGGGAAAATAAGTAAGCGGAGTGAGCTATGGCAAACGCAGATGACGAAAAACTCAACAAGATAGTCGCCGAGGCGCGACGGGCCAGTGAGGCACGAGAAAAGACTTACCGCGAGCAGGCGTTGAAGATGTACCCGCACATTTGTGGACGCTGTGGTCGTGAGTTCAGTGGCAAAAATCTTGCCGAACTGACCGTACATCATCGCGATCATAATCATGATAATAATCCCCCCGATGGCAGTAACTGGGAGTTGTTATGCCTGTATTGTCATGACAATGAACACCAGCGCCAATTAGAAGCGCAGCAGACTAAGGCCGGCAGTGAAAAGGGCACGGGCGCGACCTTTAATCCGTTTGCCGATCTGAAATCCATGCTGGATAAAGATGAAGACTAAACACCTGGGCATGCGTTCGTTAACCAGGAATGAGTTACTTGGTTCTTGCTGTCGGTGCTGGTAATTGCTGAGCAGACATGTTAATCAAAGAATGTGACGAAGCATTCCAACAATTTGGCATGGCGGATTGGCGGCCCCCAGGGTAGCGGGATTGATCGGCTGACCACGGTGTTTGGGCGCCTGTGCGCTGGACGGGGGTTACATTTATACAGCCGGCGCGAATACCACTCTAATATAATAGGTCGGCATAGCTATGCGGATATCTGTATCGGCAGTGAGACGGTAACCAGTCATCGTGAGGCCCCTGAGCTGCTGGTGACTTTTGATGCCGAATCCCTGGCGCGGCATGTGAATACCCTTAACAAACAGGGTTGTGTTCTGTATGCAGATAATGATGTAGATGTTGCCCTGGATGCGTTGCCGTTTCTTGATGCCCGGTTACAAACTGATTTGCTCACTGAGCTGGCGGATACGGGTTTGGCTGCGACGACGGCTGGCTTACTGGAACAGGCCCGGGGGCGGGGTGTGCAGCTAGTGGCAATACCTTATAGTACGATCGTGTCGGAACTGGCCGATGAATTTATTCTGTCACGCAAGCAGGCCTCGCGGGCGATTAATACCATCGCGGTGGCCGCCTCGGCGGCGTTGCTGGGGTTTCGTAGTCAGGATGTTAACACTGCACTTGAAGAGGTGTTTGGCAAAGGCCACTCGGCGCTTGCGCTCAATCAACGCGCGGTTGAAAAAATCTATGCGCATATTAGTGATCAGTTTGCCGAGCAACAACAGGCTATGCACGATCACTATCAATGGTTACATCAACAAGTCACGCAGCCGCCACGCTTGTATCTAAATGGTTGTCAGAGTGTGGCTCTGGGTAAGCTGGCTGCTGGCTTAACCTTTCAAACTTATTATCCGATCAGTCCGGCCTCTGATGAAAGCCAGTTTCTCGAAGCGCATGCCCCGGATCCCTCTGATAGCGGTGAAGCAAATGCGCCACTGGTGTTACAGGTGGAAGATGAAATGTCTGCGGCGACCATGGCCTGTGGTGCAGCGCTCACCGGGGCACGCAGTGCAACGGCGACATCGGGCCCGGGTTTTTGTTTGATGACCGAAGCACTGGGCTGGGCCGGGATGAATGAAGTGCCGTTAGTCGTTAACCTCTATCAACGAGGTGGGCCTTCGACCGGTTTACCGACACGCACCGAACAGGGGGATCTAAGCTTTGCCGTACACGCCGGACATGGTGAGTTCCCACGCATGGTGATCGCCTCCGGCGATATCGAAGAGTGTTTTTATGATGCGGCCAGGGCGTTTAATTATGCCGAGCGTTATCAATTACCGGTGATTCACATGCTGGATCGGGCATTAGCCAGTTGTAGTCAGACCGTAAATCAGTTTGATGTTGGATCCGTCTACATCGATCGGGGAGAGTTGTACAACAATAGCGATAAACACAATTCGCGTGTTGAACGTTTTGTCGATACCCCTTCGGGGATCTCGCCGCGTCCGTTGCTCGGACAGAACAATGCGGCGCACTGGCTGACAGGCGCCGAACATGATGAGTTGGGGCAGGTCAGTGAAGACCCGCTGGTGCGTGAACAGATGATGGAGAAACGCTTACGTAAATATGAACAGATCCAGCAGGAATTGTCACTGGAAGAGAAATTAAATTTTGATGGGGAAGATAACGCAGCGATTACGTTATTGACCTGGGGCTCGACCAAAGGTGCGGTGTGGGATGCGGTTACCCGTCTGCGTCATGCAGGTATCCGTGTTCGTGCGATCCAGTTGAAAGTGTTATTTCCATTTCCGCAAAAAGAATTACTGGCATTGTTGTCAGCAGAACAAACATTAGTGATTGCAGAATGTAACTCCACCGGGCAGCTAAACAACCTGTTACGTGAATCGACCGGGCGGGCTGCTGATTATCTGATTCTTAAATACAATGGCCGAGCCATGAGTGGTGAGGCCGTGGCCGAGGCCGTGACAAAGATCGCAACCGGTAAACAGGGTGAGCATGAGCAGCGCATTGTGTTACACAATGCTTATGAATAGGATGCAACTATGACAGGCAAGCGTAATGACAGACAACGTGACAAGTCACCGTTTCATACCAGTCGGGTCAATGACTGGTGTGCCGGCTGTGGCGATTTTGGCATTTTACACAGCCTGGACCGGACCTTAACCCAGCTGCAACTGTCACCTGACAAAGTGGCGGTATTTGGCGGTATCGGTTGTTCCGGCAAGACACCTTATTACCTGGCCAGCTATGGGATCCATACCTTGCATGGGCGGGTGCTTCCGTTTGCCAGCGGGGCAAAACTGGCCAACCCGGAACTGACCGTGATTGCCGTCGGTGGGGATGGCGATGGACTTTCCATCGGCGCCGGTCACCTGGTCGGCAGTGGGCGGCGTAACATCGACTTAACGTATATCTTGTTTGATAACGGTGTGTATGGTTTAACCAAGGGACAGGCGTCACCTACCTTACGTGTGGGTGAACAAACTAAAGCGATGCCCGAACCAAGCCTGCTGGAACAGACCAATCCGATTGTACTCGGCCTGGCTTCCGGTTTTACCTGGATCGGCCGAGGTTATGCGTACGACACGAAACAGCTATGTGAGTTGATAGAACAGGCGATCCGCCATCGCGGTTCGTCGATGTTAACCGTGTTACAACCGTGTCCGACTTATAACGAATTGCATGACAAGGACTGGTACAGTGGCAAGGATTTAACAGCAGATACGCAACGACTCTATTCATTACAAGAAGAGGATTATGATCCGGTTGTGCCGACCAATGCGGATCAGGGGTTGCGTCAGGAAAAAATGCTACACTGTTTATCAAAGGCATATGAGTGGGGGCAACGTATTTCAACCGGTGTCTTTTTCCAGGATTTAAGCCGGCCAACTTTATCGGAACAACTCGCCCGACGTCAGTCTGGTAACAAAAGTGTTGCACCAGCAATGCAGACGATTT
>JASFLV010000185.1:0-6103 GCA_050117915.1 Thioalkalispiraceae bacterium
TCTTGCCGGCGCTGATTCCTATCAGGTGCAGTTCCAGTTGCTCGATGTCGAAACGGGCAATCAGCTGACTGGGCACAGTTTTCAGGCACGGAAACAGCAGCTACGCAGACTTTCCCACCACATCAGTGATCTAATCTATGAAGCAATCACTGGTGAACGCGGTGCATTTGATACCTATTTGGCCTACATCACAGTATCAAAGAACCAAAAGGGGCAAAATCGTTACCGACTGGCTATTTCTGATTCAGATGGTTTTAATGAGCAAATTCTGTTTGAGTCGAGTATGCCGATCGTGCGGCCGGTCTGGTCACCGGATGGACAAAAACTGGCATATGTGTCCTATGCGACCGGTAGGCCGCAGATTTATATCCAGAATGTGTTTACTAAAAATACACAGCAGATAACGAATTTTAAGGGCTCAAATCTGTCACCGGCATGGTCGCCGGATGGTCGTCGCATGGCGATGTCGTTATCAAAAGATGGCAATGCGGAAATATATGTTATGGACTTAAGCACGCGTCAGACTCATCGGGTGACACGCAGCTACGGTGCGGACCTGGAACCGGCATGGTTCCCCGATGGAAGGCGACTGGTCTTTACTTCCGATCGGGGTGGTAGCGCACAACTTTACCAGATTGAGGTGGGCGAACGTGGTGCAGTGAGTCGGGCGAAACGAATCACCTTTGATGGTAAGGAAAACCTGCGAGCAGATATTTCACCTGATGGTAAACGCATTGCAATGGTGCATAATTCCGGTGGCCAATACAGGATTGCGCTTCTGGATCTTGATACAGAACAGTTGTCTTTTCTGACCGATGGACAATTGGACGAATCACCTGGTTTCGCTCCTAATGGTAGCATGTTAATTTATGCAGCACAGTCAGGAGGAAGAGGCGTACTGGCTGCCGTTGCAACGGATGGACGGGCAAGCCACAAAATGAGATTGACAAGCGGCGATGTACGTGAACCAGCGTGGTCGCCATTTAAACAGGATTAATAATCTAAATACCGAGGAGTCTCACATGAACAAATGGAACAGAATGATTATTGTAGGTTTGCTTGCCTCTCTGGGCGCGGCCTGTACGTCAACGTCCGAACAACAGACTGACGGACCAGGAGCCCAGCAGGATGCAGAGACTGACACCCGAATTGGTGCTCAGGATCAAGGTGCGATCCAAAGTGATCCGTTCACTGATCCATCCAGTCCTTTGTCGACAACGACAATATATTTTGATTTTGACAGCTCAGAGATCAAGGCAGGAGACCGGGAAGTTATTCTGGCACATGCCCGTTATCTGGCAGATAATCCCGATGTTAAAGTTGTTCTTGAGGGACATGCTGATGAACGTGGTACTCGTGAATACAACATTGCGCTGGGAGAACGCCGTGCTAAATCGGTGAGCCAGTTAATGTTGCTGCAAGGTGTTGCACAATCTCAGCTCGATATAATTAGTTTTGGTGAAGAACGTCCTGTTGCACTTGGCCACGATGAGTCTGCATGGAGTCTAAACCGTCGTGTCGAAATACTGTATCCAGGTAGATAAAATGAAGAAAGCTCTTTTGTTGATTAGTTGTTTGAGTTTATATGCAGCAAGCATACAGACAGTGTCTGCACGTGATGTGCAATTACGTCCCCGTGCAGGGGAGGCCACATCAACACTCGGGGTAACCGGTAGTCGTGAAGACACCCAGCAATTATCAACCGAAGAGCGTTTGCAGCGCCTAGAGCGTATCCTCGACAGCCAGGGGCTAGTGGATATGCTGGTCAGAATTGAAAACCTGCAAAGTGAGTTGCAAATCCTGCGTGGCGAAATCGAATTACATAGTCACCAGCTCGAGCAAATCAAACAGCGGCAGCGTGACTTGTATGTTGACATTGATCGGCGTTTATTGCGGCTTGAGCGTAACGATCCTGCCGTGACTGGGGGAGGTGATCCTGCTGCAACGAAACCTCCGGCGGTGACGACGCCTACGACTCCGGCAGCAAAGCCACAGGCGAGCCAACCGGCCGCCTCTGCCGCTAGCGCAGCAAAGCCAAAACCGGATTTCGCCAGTGAACAAAAGGCCTATCAGCAGGCTTTTGATTTGTTGCGTGAATTACGTTACGAACAGGCGGTGACTGCATTCCGAGATTTTATTGCCAATTATCCGAATGGTCGTTACGCGCATATTGCCCAGTACTGGGTGGGGGAAGCCAACTATGCACAACGTAATTTCAAGCAGGCGATTAAGGATTACCAAAGCTTAATTGACAATTATCCGAAGAGTCCCAAACTGGCTGAAGCTATGCTGAAAATTGGCTACAGCTACTATGAGTTGAAGAACTTTCAGCAGGCGAAATCAACCCTTAATAAGCTGGTTAAAGCCTATCCTGGTACCACGGAAGCAGGGCAGGCACAGAACCTTATCCAGAAGATTCGTATCAAACGTTCAAACTAACTGGCCTTTCTTGAAAAGTATGGTATACCGGATCAGGTGTTTTTCGACACCGGATAGCAGTATAGTATTTCAATTAATTGCTAATTTGACATGAATACCGAGAATCAGAGCCAGCCGCCCGATCAGCAACGCTTACGGATTACCGAAATATTTTATTCCCTGCAGGGAGAGGCACGTACGGCTGGCGTTCCAACCGTCTTTGTGCGCTTGACAGGTTGCCCCTTACGTTGTGGTTACTGTGATACCAGTTATGCCTTTCAGGGTGGGCAATGGATGTCTTTTAATGAAATTGAAAATATAATAAAGAAATATAATACCCACTATATCACCGTTACCGGGGGTGAGCCGCTAGCACAAAAGGCCTGTCCCGCACTACTGACCCGCCTTGTGGATGCCGGCTATCAGGTATCACTGGAAACTAGCGGGGCGCTGAATATTAGTGATGTTGATCCCAGGGTCAGCCGAGTGGTAGATATCAAGACGCCGGGTTCAGGTGAGGCCGACAAAAACCTGTTACAGAATCTCGAGCAGCTGACCACTCATGATCAACTAAAGTTTGTCATTTGCAGCCGTGAGGATTATGACTGGTCAGTCAAGTTACTCAAAGAGAAAAACTTGTCAGACAAGTGTGAGGTGTTTTTTTCTCCCAGTTATCATCAGCTAAGCCTGAAACAACTGACTGAATGGATTTTAGAGGATCAATTGCCGGTTCGTGTGCAGTGTCAGTTACACAAAATTATCTGGGGTGAGGAACCGGGCAGGTAGCGATGGCCGATCAAAAGCAAAAAGCAATTGTGCTGGTCTCCGGTGGGCTGGACTCGGCGACAACCCTGGCGATCGCCCGCCAGGCAGGTTATGCCTGTTACGCACTCAGTTTTGATTATGGTCAACGCCACCGCTGCGAACTCGAAGCAGCCGAGCGGGTAGCGAAGAGCTTACAGGCCGTGGAACACCGTAGCTTTGTCCTGGACCTGGCACAGTTCGGCGGTTCGGCACTCACCGACAGGAATATTCGAGTTCCTAAACAGGCGGGCGAGGGCATACCAGTGACCTATGTGCCAGCCCGTAACACGGTCTTTTTATCCATCGCCCTGGCCTGGGCTGAGACTGTCAGTGCCTATGACATATTCATCGGCGTCAATGCGGTGGATTATTCCGGTTATCCGGATTGTCGACCAGAGTATATTGAGGCTTATCAGCGCATGGCGTCGCTGGCCACCAAATCCGGGGTCGAGGGGCAGCCCACGAGGATCCATGCCCCACTGATACACCTGAGCAAATCGATGATCATTCAGCGAGGGGTGGCGTTGGGAGTCGACTATCAACAGACCATTTCCTGCTATGACCCAACCACCTCTGGTGAGGCCTGTGGCCATTGCGAGGCCTGCCGGTTGCGTCGCCAGGGTTTCGAACAGGCCGGGGTTCCAGACCCTACAAAATATGTGTGAAACTGATATTTTCAACTATAAATCAATAGGTTATCAAATACCCCAGGAAATTTTTGGGGCTTCGCCCAGCCTTCAGGTATAATCTGGCGCAATTTTCAGCCCGCCAGAAAGCGGCAATATAATTAATCATTTGAGGTGTGTTATGACGTTTCAGGATTTTGCCAGTGCGCAGTCGTTCTATATCTGGTCCATATTGATCTTGTCGATCATTTTGGGGGCAGTGGTCAACAAAACAAATTTCTGTACCATGGGTGCGGTATCAGACCTGGTTAACATGGGCGACAAGGGGCGCTTACGTGCCTGGGCTCTTGCTGGAACTGTTGCCCTCATCGGCGCCACAGTTCTTGAGTTCATGGGGGTCTTCAATCTCAACTCAACCTTGCCACCCTATCGTGGAGTGATTAATCCGCAAACTCTGGAAAATACCTTTCCCTGGGGCCGCTTTATCCTGGGTGGTTTCCTGTTCGGTATCGGTATGACCCTGGGCAGTGGTTGTGGAAACAAGACCCTGATTCGTATTGGTGGTGGAAACATCAAGTCTATCATGGTGTTTTTGTTGATTGCGGTCGTTGCCTATTACATGGTTGACCCATTCAAGGAACTGGAAGTCGTAAATTGGGCTAACCCGGAGGCGGACAAGTTACGCTGGAATGTAAACTGGTACCAGAGCTATTTCGCTCCCTGGCTGGATAGTGCCTCGTTTAAGATTTCGACCTATAGCGATCTGGGCGCCGTCGTCGCCGGTGCCACTGGTGGTTCTATCGGGATGATGCGTCTGATTATGGGACTGCTAGTCGGTGCTATCGCCCTGTATATCATTTTCAAGGCTGCTGATTTTCGTTCCAGCTTCGATAATATCCTTGCGGGTGTCTCAATTGGCGTCATCGTGATCGCCGCCTGGTACATCACCGCCAATACCATGGTCAACGTAGATGGTGATCCCACCAGTATGCGTTCGTTTGTTCAGGACCAATGGATGATGATGATGGACAGTGACGAGGGTAAGCCCAAGAACGCCGGGGTAAACCTGTCAACAACTTCATACACCTTCATTAGCCCAATGGGTCAGGCATTGGGTTATGCCAAAGAGGCGTTTAGTTTCAGCTATCTGACCTTTGGTGTACTCGCCGTCATCGGCGTCATTCTCGGCTCATTTATCTGGTCGATGATATCCAGAAGTTTCCGCATCGAGTGGTTTGTGTCATTTAAAGACTTCGTCTTTCACGCCCTCGGCGGTATTCTGATGGGCTTCGGTGGTGTACTGGGGCTGGGTTGTACCGTTGGTCAGGGTATCACGGGTGTCTCAACGCTGGCGTTAGGCTCATACCTGGTCTTCATCAGTATCGTCTTCGGTAGTGCGCTGACCATGAAAATCCAGTATTACAAAATGGTCTATGAAGATGAAGCCACATTCGTCAAGTCACTGGTTACTTCGCTTGTGGATATGAAGCTGCTGCCAGGCGGTATGCGTCAACTGGAAGCGGTTTAATCACGTAAAATGCAGGGTACCGGGCTTGCCATTCCTGGCAGGTCCGGTAAAATGCGCGCTTCTTTAAAGGTTCACCTGTTGGGTCGTTAGCTCAGTCGGTAGAGCAGTTGGCTTTTAACCAATTGGTCGAAGGTTCGAATCCTTCACGACCCACCATCTTTCCCCAAAGGGGTCAGATTCAATTTAGTCACTAAAGTAATTTGGCTAAATTGAATCTGACCCCTTTTTTGGTGGCATGATCCAGACCCGGACGGCTTCAACTAATATTATAACCCTATGTTTTTTTTGAAAAAATAGCTAAATAACCGAAGACCCCGGAGCTAAAGCGAAGAGCACTACTGCCGCTAATAAGTAGTGTCGTAAGTTTCAGAAAGTTATTGGTCGTCTGGGCTATTAAGAAGGAACGATAACCCGGAATGGCAAGAACGAAAAACATCTGGATCAGGTAAATCTCAATAGGAGTAGTTGATGGCGATCACAGTGACGCAGAGTGGGGACGGCAAAACCGTTACTATCAAATTACCAGGCGAATTTGATTTCAGGGCACACCGAGAATTTCGCAATACGCATAAGGATGCGGATCCACATGCAGAGTATATTCTCGATTTTTCCATAACTGAGCACATCGATAGTTCTGCATTAGGTATGTTGTTATTGATGCGAGAGGAATTGGGTAATGACAGTGCCAAGGTCAGAATTATCAATTGTCGACCCAATATCAGAAAGC
>JASFLV010000186.1:0-6010 GCA_050117915.1 Thioalkalispiraceae bacterium
CATAATCTTATATTCAATAAGGAAACTCACTCGGCCCAGTGGGCCGAAAACACTCATTCATCCACTGGAAGCAAAAAACCACCTTGAAAAAATAAAAAAACCCCGAAAAATCATTTGACCTGATCCCCCGATAGGTTATTCTTATAAAACAACCAGATACAGGCATTTTTTAAAGCAAATGCGAGAAAAAGAACAACAACAACAGTTTGTTGAGTGGTTTCGCCACTCTTCACCTTATATCCGGGTCTTCCGGGGTCGGACGTTTGTCATCACTTTTGGTGGCGAAATGCTCACCGATGCCCAGTTTCCGAACCTGGTCCATGATCTGGTGCTGTTGAACAGCCTGGGGATCCGTCTGATTCTGGTCCATGGTGCTAGACCACAGATTAACAAGCTGCTCAAGGAGCGAAACCTCGATACGGAATATGCCGAGGGGATGCGGGTCACCACCGATGCAGCCCTGGAGTGTCTAAAGCAGGCCGCCGGGAGTGTGCGGGTTGAGATCGAGGCCCTGTTGAGTATGGGCGTCAGCGATATGCCCTTAAACAAGATTCCCACCCGGGTGGTGTCCGGTAACTTCGTGACCGCCCAACCGCTGGGTGTCCATGATGGCGTGGACTTTTGTCACACCGGGGAAATACGCCGCATCGATACTGAATCTATTAACTGGCACCTGGAAGACAACAACATCGTGCTACTCTCGCCCATGGGATATTCGGCAACCGGGGAAGTCTATAACCTGACCGCTGAGGCGATCGCGACTGAGACAGCAAAACAGATCCATGCGGACAAACTTATATTCATGGCCGATGAAAGCCTGAACGCTGGGAAAAAGGACACTGTCCTGCATGAACTCACCCAGGCTGAGGCGGAAAAGATCCTGGCCAGCAAGAAAAAGCTCAAACAAACCACACGAATTCATCTGGAACATGCCTTGAAAGCCAGCATCCATGGGGTAAACCGAATCCATATTATCAATCGTCATATTGATGGTGGGTTACTTCTTGAGTTATTTACCCGTGATGGTGTGGGCTCCATGTTAAGCGCCAGGTCGTTTGAAGGTATGCGTAAGGCCCAGATTGAAGACATCGGCGGTATCCTGGATTTGATCAAACCGCTGGAAGAACAGGGACAATTGGTCAGGCGCTCGCGGGAAATGCTGGAAATGGAAATTGAATATTTTACCGTTCTCGAACGGGATGGGCTGATCGTGGGCTGCGCTGCTTTTTATCCCTATATACAAGAACGTGTAGCCGAACTGGCCTGTCTGGCTGTGCACCCTGAATACCGTAAGGAAGGTCGCGGTCATGAACTGTTCGACACGATGGTCAAACAGGCTAAACAATTGGGTGTAGAGAAACTATTTGTGCTGACCACCCGGACCTCCGACTGGTTTCGCGAGCGTGGTTTTAAACCGGCAAAGCTGGATGATTTACCCGTGAAAAAACGTTCTTTATACAACTACCAGCGGCAGTCAAAAGTCTATCTAAAGGACATTCAATAAGATGGCAAAGAAAAAGATGGGGCGCCCTTTTCTGAAATGGGCCGGTAGCAAGTATCGGATCATCGATCATATCCAGGGAATGCTACCCGAGGGTGAACGTCTGGTTGAGCCCTTTGCCGGCTCCGGCGCCGTGTTTTTAAATACAGACTATAATCGTTATCTGCTCGCCGATAATAATGCAGACCTCATTTCCCTGTATCAAATCTTGAGCAGCCAGGGTGAAGTTTTTATCGAATTATGTAGTCGCCTGTTTCGGGATACCACCAATAAAGAAGCCTATTACTATCGCCGGCGTGATGAATTCAACAAAACCAGGAACGCTGAGCGTAAAGCGGCCCTGTTTATCTATCTGAACCGACACGGCTATAACGGTTTGTGCCGCTATAATTCCAAAGGAGGTTTTAACGTCCCGTTTGGCCGTTACAAAAAGCCTTACTTCCCTGCTGATGAAATGCTGTTGTTCCATGAAAAAGCCAGGCGCGCCCGTTTTGTACACCTGGATTTTGCTGCGGTGTTTAATGACTTGAAAACGGGTGATGTCGTATATTGCGATCCACCTTATGTTCCTTTATCCAAGTCCTCAAATTTCACAACCTATAGCGCCGGTGGTTTTGACCTGGAACAACAACAACAACTGGCACACCTTGCCAAGCAGGCAAGACATCAGGCGATCCCCGTATTGATATCCAACCACAATACCCAGTTTACCCGCAAGGCATATAGCAGTGCTGACAATATCAAACGCTTAAAGGTAAGGCGTTTTATCAGTTGTAACAGCCAGCAACGCCAACCCGCCAGTGAGCTACTCGCCCTGTTTCAGACCCGGGTTGCATAAACAGCGAATTTGAACAACAAGTAGGTAGATTACTCAAAGGGCTTCGGCTGACCATCATCCAGGGTCAAAAACTTTAACTGCTTTGATTCACGGTGCTGGCAGGCGCCAAAAATGAAAGGTGCACGAATCGCCTGTAGCACAAATCGCTGATCGGCAAACCAGATACATTGTATATCAGGTAACTGATCTACCTGGTACACCGCGGGATACTGCATAAAACGCCGGATAGCTTTCATTCTGTCATTCTGCCAGATCGTCCGGGCCAGCGGCTGCAAGGGACCCACTCCATACTTAGGCACGATATACCAGTCATACTGTGTGATTGGCGTATACAAGGCATCGACCTTCTGAAAAAATCCATCCTTCAGCGTTGCTGTCTGTTTATTTTGACGGTAGAGATTGATATAGCGGACGTAATAACGATCATCCGTTTCAACGATCAACTTCCAGTTAAATGGGGACAGGGGTTGGGGCAATACCGAGACCTGTGCATTTTTGGCCTTTTCGCTAGGTAGCGAAGCATAGGCTTCCTGCATGGCAGACTGCATCCAGTAGCCCTGTAACAGGATATAACTCATTAATACGAATACACCGGTTAAGGCGACACGCCTGGCATGTTGACGGAAAAAAACGCTGAGCAAAATCGCAAGCAGAATAATACCGCTGAAATATAGATCGATGATGAATGTCGTTGGGATACTCACCCGCAGATCACTTAACGGGGCAAACACCTCCGTCCCATAAGCTGTTATCACGTCGCCAAAGATGTGAATCGAGAGGCTTAATAAGCAGACAGGCAAGAACAACTTCCAACTGTATTTATCCTGCGATAATTTGGCCAGCAACCAGGCAAGAATTAAAGCCCAGATCGGGATCATCAGAATCGAATGGGTGATACCACGATGGAAATTTAGAAAAGCGGTTATGCCAAAATAACGCGAGACAAAATCGATATCCGGAAAGGCGCCAATAAAAAATCCGGCCCAGCTACGCATCCATAACGGCAGTTCATCGGCCTTTTTATGGCTGGCACGTGCCACCAGCATTCCACTTAGTGCATGGGTCAGGGTATCCATAGGTAGTCATCATGTTCCTGTCAGGTCGAATATGCAATTTCCTATAAATCAGTGTGTTAGTCAATTCTGCGAGAGCGATCACGTTCCCGACCGATTAGGTTGATAATCACTAAAGGAAATATGGACTTAGGCCGATCCAGATATTACAAATAAATAACAACGAGGTTGTATAAGAATGCATGTTTCCGATGTTAGAACATGCATGGATGCCAGTTCAGCGCCCGAAGTCACGCGCAAAATACTCGTCCTTGAACAGGACAAATTCCTTGCCAGCCTGTTACACATGCTGCTGCACCGGGAAGGTTTCAAACTGCATGTCATCACTAGCGAGACCGATGCGCTGGAATATATTCAGGGGCAGTCTCCACCGGAATTACTGTTTTTTAGTCAGAAATGGCTAACAGATGAGATACCATCGGTTTTGCAATTGATAAAGGAAAATAAACACTGGGAGACTACTCCGATTATCCTGTTGCTTAACTATTACAATAAAGCAGATATTCAACGTACCAGCGAGATCGGTGTCACGGATTATCTGCTGCAGCCATTTGAACCGGGGGCACTCCTGGATCTTATCCAGAAATATATTTAGTTCGTTAGTACCTATGGATTTGAGATATTAGTCGACTTAGCTATCCTGGCCAAATAGACAAATACCCATACGAACTAGCATAGAACTAATAAACTATCTAACCTTATCAAGCAGATAGGTTAGATCACGAGTTTATTTCCCTTCTTAAAACTTTTGTCCTGCCTTTTATTTCAAGCTAGAATGTTACATTGGGTGCGCTTAAACCATCTATTCCCGTATGAATAAACCAGGATTAACCACACAGAAATTTAATGCTTGCTGCTATGGATACAAATAGAAATCAGGTATTAGTCGTTGATGACTTTCAGGATGTCAGGGAAAGCCTTGCCGAGGTCCTGGAAGATTGTGGTAAGCAGGTTTTTACAGCAGAAAACGGCAAACAGGCCATCGATATTATCAAGCAGAACCCTATTAATTTGATTATTTCAGATATTTTGATGCCGGAGATGGATGGCCTGGAGCTGATTCAGGAAACGCGCAAACTCCATCCTGACATGAAATTCATCCTCATCTCTGGTGGCAGCCGCTACAACGACCAATTTGACTACCTCGAGATGAGTAAAACATTGACCGGAATTGATACTCTCCTGCAAAAGCCTTTTGATACCGAAGAACTGGTCGCAATGGTCGATAATCTACTGGATTAATCAACCAGCGGGAACCATAGCCTGATTTCCGTTCCTTCTCCTTCCTTGGATTTTACCTCCACTCCACCAGCATGTTGTTGCATAACCTGCTGAATCACGTTCATCCCCAGACCGACACCAAAACTTTTAGTACTGAATAAAGGTTCAAATATTTTTGACTGAAACTTGTCGGGTATGCCAGGGCCGTTATCCTGTATTTTGAGTTCTACCTCCTGGTTATTTGACGCTGTCGTTATTGTTATTTTTGCCTGTTTAAGCTTGCTCAATTTTTCAGAAAGTATTGCCTGTTGCGCATTCTGAAATGCATTGATCAGTATACGTCTAAGGCGATTCCTATCTACCAACAGCTCCATTCCATCACAGTTTAAGTTCTTGCTAACTGAAATATCTTTATTCCATTCAAATTCAGAAATCTGCTCTGCTATGAAAGTATCTAACTCAATAGCTTCTTTATTGAGCTGACGCGTATTGGTAAAATCAAGTAACTCATCAATTATTGTGTCGCAATGTGCAATGTTTCTTTTTATCCGCTCAATCGAGTTTAATAACTTGGTATTATTTCGATTGATTTCTTTATCGACCAAGTGAACTGACATGCGTATCGCACCGAGCGGGTTACGCAGTTCATGACTTACTGTTGCTGTAAGCTGCCCCAAAACCGCAAGCCTTTCATTTTTAATCAACTCACCCTGTGCATCCTTCAATTGTTGAGTCCTTTCTTTAACCAGTTCTTCAAGCTCATCGCTATGTCGCTCAAGCTGCTCTTCGATTGCTTTTTGTTCAGTAATATCACTGATAAACCCATGTAAAAATTCTAAATTTCCCTTCCTATCATAAAAGCCTGCTCCCCGTTCCCAGACCCAGCGTACTTGTTTATCTGCATTGACAATTCGATAACGAATAGTAAATGGCTCCTTCTTATCCAGGGCTACCTGGACCGCTTCCCAGACAAAATTTTGGTCCTCAGGGTGAATGATCTCACCATAGTGGATTTCACCCTTTAGCAATACCCCTCTGTCATATCCTGTAATGTCTTTTACCCCAACGTTTGCAAAGTCTAAGGTCCAGTTTTCATCATTTCGGCATTGATAGATCATGCCAGGTAGGTTGTCTGTTAAATTAGTAACAATTTCTCTTTGCCGCTCCAACTCTTTTAAAGCTTGTTTGCTTTTGGTTATATCTTCCGAAATACCTAGCAAATATTTTGACCTGCCCTGTTCGTCGCGTATTGCAATTTTTTTTGTATGCAGAATTAATGTGCCTCGTTCAGTATTTATATTTTCTTCCGGAATATCGAGCACCTTATTGCTTTTAAGCACTAGCCTGTCTTTATTGGTGAAAAACTCTGCCTGTTGC
>JASFLV010000187.1:0-5974 GCA_050117915.1 Thioalkalispiraceae bacterium
AATTTTGTTCGTGTGTTCAGAAAAACTCATGAAAAAAAATGGAAGGAATTAGGTAGTTTGAGGAGTATTCGTCTCGAGTTCAAGAATAAAAGAGCAAGAGCAAGCATAGACAGATGGCTAAAGAAAGAGTCAGATGAAAAATATACGGACCCGAAAAGTATTTATTCTCGAGTTTCGGGGTTTGAAACTATTGCTGTCATTCTAGTTGTGATATCAGTAGCTTTATATTTGCTACATTTTATTTTTACAGGGAAATTGTAAATTGGAAAGTATTGTTTGAAATTACCTCAAGACAAATTTACCTGGACAGTTAAGAACGGCGCTTCGCTTCGTTTGCTTGCTAGTGATTTACACTATTAGTAGTTATAATAATAAATTTAGGACCTGAATTGTCATTGGTAATTATAAATTTACTAAAATTAAACGAGAGCACTCATGGATACAAATAGCCTTATTATGGTCTTGGTAATAGGAGCGATTGCCGGTTGGCTTGCTGGTAAAATAATGAAAGGAAAGGGATTCGGTATACCGGTTAATATCGTTGTCGGAATTATTGGTGCGATAATCGGGGGGTTCTTATTCAATTTGTTAGGAGTCACTGTTGCTGGGTTTATTGGTTCTTTAGTTTCCGCCACTATAGGTGCAGTCGCTCTATTATTCATAATAAGCCTAATTAAAAAATAAATAGCAAATTATTTTAACAAGGCGTTCAAATCCCAGGATGTCTAACCGAAAAGCTGTACTTGGTGTCACTAAACTCGACTGTTCGTCGCTAGGTCCCTCGATAAAGGAGTGGCGCAATGAAAAGAATTTTAGCTCTGGCATGTGTGCAGATCGTAATGATAAATGTAGCAGTCGCGCATGACTCACCCGCGCCGTCCTCGATCGAGCATTATCCACTGGATCGGGTTAGTGAACACATCTACGTCGTTCATGGCACCCAGGCACTCCCCAGTCCTGAAACCCGCGGGTTCATGAATAATCCAGCGGCAATCCTCACCGCAAAGGGTGTCATTATTGTTGACCCGGGAAGCAGCAGTGAGATTGGCAAGCAACTCCTGAAAAAAGTGCGCGAGGTTTCGGATAGTCCAGTCATAGCGGTGTTTAACACCCACGTACATGGTGATCACTGGCTTGGAAATCATGGCGTACGCGAGGTCTATCCTGAGGTACCTATTTATGCACATGCGCGTATGCTTGAGCGGGTCAAGGCCGGGGAAGGCGAAGACTGGATCAAATTACTAATGGGCATGACCGGGGGCGCGTTAGCGGATACAAAAGTAGTGGGTCCTACTATCGGTCTTAACCATGGTGAAGAGCTAAACCTGGATGGCATAAGATTAAGGTTTCATCACACGGGGCATGCACACACTGATCATGATCTCATGATCGAAGTTGTTAATGATAAAGGATTATTTTTTGGCGACATTGTGGCGTCCAGGCGTGTTCCGAATTCGGACGTCCCGCACGATGCAAATTTCAAAGGCTCGATAACTGCCATCAAAACGATGTTGAAGGGGCAGTCCAAAGTATTTATCCCGGGCCATGGCCGCAGTGGTGGCCGGGAAGTACCTGATGCCTCTTTGCGTTTTCTGGAACTTCTCTACGCCTCGGTGACCAAATATTACAATGCAGGCCTAGCCGATTACGAGATGAAGGAGCAGGTTATTAATGATCTGGCAGAGTATAAAGACTGGTACAATTTTAACGAAATAGGCCGCGTCATCAATTTGGTCTATCAGGAAGTCGAGCGCGAAAACTTTTAATGGCTGTAATGATGTCGGCTAACAACTAAACGAAATCGCTTCCATCAGCAAACGGAGTGCCCGATAGTCAAAGACTTTATCACGTTGTGTCCCAGTCATGGCTAGCCTCCCTGTTTACTCTATTAACTGTATTCATACAGCACTTGCTCTAAGAAAACACGGAGTGGATATTACCCAACAGGATGTAGAGGGGAATACTCTCTTACATCTTGTCGCACCCAGAACAGCAAAGCACTTTGTGCAACTACTGATTGAAGCAGGCATCAACCCGCTTAGCAGAAACAAGCAGGGATTGACGGCGTTAGCCGTGGTAAAGCAGCATTACCAGGAAAATAACTATTCACAGAAGCATCCTGTTATCAGTAATTTAGAAGAACAAGAAAGGATTCAGCAGGAATAAACCATATTCAAACAGAAAATTCATCACGTTTTATCTATAATGCGCCTGTTGATTCAACCAGAACATGAGAGAAGTCATGAGTAATAATCACGGTACACTATATATATTCTCTGCGCCTTCAGGGGCCGGCAAGACTTCGCTGGTGACCGCATTATTAGAAAGTACTGACAATATAATGGTGTCGGTCTCTCACACCACCCGCGCGCCACGTGAAGGGGAAGTGGACGGACAGCATTATCACTTTGTCGATATCCCGAGCTTTGAAAAGATGGTGGCCGACAATGCCTTTGTCGAGCATGCCCAGGTATTCGATAATTACTATGGTACCTCGCAGGCGGCTATCGAGGCCAGGTTGGCCGAGGGGATCGATGTGATCCTGGAGATTGACTGGCAGGGTGCGCGCCAGGTCCGGGAGCGGATGCAGGCCACCAGTGTGTTTATCCTGCCACCCTCCCGCCCGGAACTGGAAAAACGTCTGCGTGGACGGGGTACTGATAGTGATGCAATTATCCAACGCCGTATGCGCGATGCGATCCGGGAAATGGAACATTATGCAGAATACGACTATATTGTGGTGAATGATGCTTTTGACACCGCCCTGGGCGAACTGGAGGCGATTGTCACCAGCCAGCGCCTGCAGATAGTACGGCAAAAGGACCATTTGGCGGGGCTTTTGCAGCAATTACTGGCATGATCTCTGGCTTGATCAGGAACTAGCCAGTATAATCGCGCATCCGAAATTCAATTCTCGGGTTCACAATCAATGATTCTGGCCGATAATCAGGGCCGTAAGATCTTAATACTTAAGTTGGAGTAACGAATGGCACGTGTAACAGTGGAAGATTGTCTTGAAAATGTCGAAAACCGTTTTGAGCTGGTTTTGGTCGCAACCAAGCGGGCGCGCCAGATTGCCAATGGCAAAGAGCCGCTGGTGGATTGGGAAAATGACAAACCGACTGTGGTTGCCTTGCGTGAGCTGGCCGATGGCCTGATCAATCCGGCGGAGCTGGACGAGCCTGAAGTGACAGAAGAAGAAATGCTGGGTGGGGTAGAAATATCCGCTGAAGACATGGAAATGGTTCCGGGTATCGAACCACAGAAACTGGAAGATGCCGGCGAAGGTCAACAGGTCGAGCAAATGCCTGCAGACGATGCTGCCCTGGCCGATGCCATCAGTGCTGCACTCAAGGCCGAAGCTGCTTCAGGATCGGATCCAGACGAGGAAGCGAAAGACTAGGTCAGGAGCTCAGGCGATTGCCACGTCATTAACAAATATCCATCTCGAAGGAGATCCCACCGCCTTCCGAATCAGCCATTTATGTGAAATGCTGGAAGACTATCTGGAGCCCGATCAAATCGCAGAGGTTTATCGGGCTTATCTATTTGGCGCCGAAGCCCATGATGGTCAATCACGTAAAACCGGTGAACCCTATATCTATCATCCCGTTGCTGTGGCGCGGATCCTTGCCGAGATGCGCATGGATCCCAAGAGTCTTATTGCCGCTTTATTACATGATGTCATCGAAGACACTCCTACGGCGAAGGAACAGCTCACCAGAAAGTTTGGCGAGGAAGTCGCTGAGCTGGTCGATGGGGTTAGCAAGCTTGATACCATTGAGTTTGAATCCAAGGTCGAACTACAGGCAGAAAACTTTCGCAAAATGATGTTGGCGATGACCCGCGATATTCGGGTGATCCTGGTGAAGCTGGCAGATCGTCTGCATAACATGCGTACTCTGGGGATCATGCGCCCTGATAAAAGAAGACGCATTGCCCGCGAGACACTTGATATCTATGCCCCGATTGCCAATCGTCTGGGTATGAACAAGATGCGCCTGGAACTCGAAGAGCTGGGTTTTGAAGCGGCCTATCCGCTGCGTTTTCGAGTGATAGCCGAACGGATGAAAAAGGCCAGGGGCAATCGCAAGGAGATTGTCACCAAGATCGAACGTTCAATCAAAGAGCGTTTGAAGATAGAAGGTCTGAAAGGCAATGTCATTGGCCGCGAAAAACACCTCTATGGTATTTACCACAAGATGCGCACCAAGCATTTGCCGTTCAATGAGGTGATGGATGTCTATGCGTTTCGAATTATCGTTGAGAGCGTGGATATGTGCTATCGCATATTAGGTGCGGTGCATAATCTGTACAAGCCAGTGCCGGGTAAGTTCAAGGATTATATTGCGATTCCCAAGGTCAACGGTTACCAGTCACTGCACACGGTATTGTTCAGTCCCTTTGGGGTGCCCATCGAAGTCCAGATTCGCACGGAAGATATGGACAAAGTTGCTGAGGCAGGGATTGCCGCCCACTGGCTATATAAAAGTGGTAGTGATTCAGGTAACAGCGCCCAGGTTCGGGCCCGCCAGTGGTTACTGGACGTACTTGAAATACAACAACACGCCGGTAACTCCATGGAGTTTCTCGAGAACGTCAAGATCGATCTGTTCCCAGATGAGGTATATGTCTTTTCTCCCCGAGGTGACATCATGGAACTGCCACGCGGGGCAACCGCGGTGGACTTTGCCTATTCTGTACATACCGATGTGGGCAATCAGTGTGTGGCGGTCAAGATCGATCGCCGCTTGATGCCATTACGTACTGAATTACGCAATGGTCAGACGGTTGAGATTATTACTTCACCGACCGCTCGCCCTAACCCGGTCTGGCTTAACTTTGTCCATACCGCCAAGGCGCGGACCAATATTCGCCACTTTCTGAAAAACCTGCAGCAAGACGAGGCCATTCAGTTAGGCGAGAGACTTATTAATCGCTGCCTGGAAGAATATGGTCTGTCGATCAAAGACCTGCCCAAGAAAAATACGTTACATGTCCTGAAGTCATTCAAGTATAAAAGGTTCGAGTACTTGCTCGCCGATGTCGGGCTGGGTAACCGGATGCCGGTGATCATGGCACGTCTGCTGGCACAGGGACCGGATGAAGAGATCAAGTTGAGTAAAAACAAGAAGGGCAAAGGGCAAAAACCGCTTGCGATTAAAGGTACAGAAGGCACCGTTGTAAACTATGCCAAGTGCTGTCATCCCATTCCCGGTGACGCGATCCTGGGGCTGGTTACGGCAGGACGGGGTGTGGTGATCCACAGGGAAAACTGCAAGAATGTGGCTGAGTACCGTAACCAACCGGATAAGTGGATCGATGTAAGTTGGGAAGATGATGTCGAAGGCGAGTTTCCGGTGGTATTAAGAACCATTGTGCATAATAAACGCGGTGTGTTGGCAACCATTGCTGCAAGTATTTCCGATATGAATGCCAATATTGAAAATGTGAGCATGGATGAACGCGATGGGCAACATTCAAGTCTGACCTTTACCGTCACGGTTAAGGATAGAAAACACCTTGCCAGCATCATGCGTCGCTTGCGTAATTCGGATATCGTGATTCGCATCAGTCGTAGTCAATGATCAGATAGAGAATAGTAATGTCACAAAATATGTCGATCACACTCCTGACCATTTTGATAGTCGCCGCAGGATTTTATTTTATGTATGGTAGTCCCTTTTCCACACAACAGGTCGACCTGCAGGCTTACCAGGAACTTTGTAACAAGTATCGCAATGCACAACCCGGCGTCTACACGGATGATCAGATGCAAATGCTGGTCAGTGAAATAAACTATATTATCAGTGATGAACTTAAGGATATTCAGGATCCAGCCAGCAGGGAGTTAAAGCTATGTGCTCAGGTGCTATCCGGAAAAATTGCTCAATAACATACAAATCAAAAACTAATCTCAAAAGAATATGCATATTAGTCTCGAACAGTTGATTGTTTTACTGATTGTTGGCCT
>JASFLV010000188.1:0-5972 GCA_050117915.1 Thioalkalispiraceae bacterium
GCAAACATCCTGTGGCTTTGGTGTGCCACTGATGCAGCTACAGTCACAACGCGACACACTGACGCGATGGGCAATCAAAAAAGGTGAGGATAACTTACGTGAATATCGGGCCAGGAAAAATGCGCGCAGTATTGACGGTCTTCCCGCACCTGGCCTGTCCAAATAACCTTTTTATCAATAGCTTAACCGCCTCTTACCCACACAAAAAAAAGCATTGACAAATTTAAAAACCTTCGCGGCAACGTATCAGAATTTTCTGATTTATACACAGCGTGCCTGTGAAACAAAAATAACCTGACTACTAAACAGGGCTGTCACTGGCTGATAATATAAAAATAGCGTAACTAGTTGTAATTACTAAATATATTAGCACGTTTAATTTTTAAACATTTTAATAAATATGTAATATTGATGCTGGATGAGCAAGGATTACAACAATTCATCCACACACTTATCCACAGTTATTGTGGATAACAAACATTCTCATTTAGCGACAAGCACTTAGCCCGAATTCTGGAGAAAGGTAGTTAACGCCCGACGCTAAATTTACTTTTGAGATCCACCGCGCCTCAGTCGTTAATGAATAGTACATTGTCCGACCCGTAACCAACGATTGCGACTCCCAATTTGATATCCTCTATCCATGTCCAAAACGTTTCTGCATATTGCGATACCCACCCCGTTACGCCAACTGTTTACTTATACAACAGATCTTCCCGTCAAGTCAGTGGGTGGGCGGGTTAGAGTTTCTTTTGGTCGCCAACACTTAGTCGGTGTGATTGCTGCTATTGATTCGCAAAACCGCTCACCAGTTCCACGCCTAAAAGCGGTGGATGCCATCCTTGATGATTCAAATCTCTGGCCCGATGAGTTATGGGCCATGCTGAAATGGGCAGCAGACTATTATCATCATCCACTCGGTGAAGTATTGGCCACCGCCATGCCTGCAGCACTGCGCCAGGGAAAACCGGCCAGCTATCCAGAGCGAAGCTATTGGTACTTAACTGAGCAAGGTAAACGGTTCGATCCCACAGAACTCAAACGGGCCCCACGTCAACAGGCCATATTGCAGTACTTACAGCAACAGTCAGCCGATTCGAGCGAGGCCGCTATCGACGACCAGCAACTGCGAGAAACTCACCCGGGTTGCTCAGATGCATTAAATCGATTAACGCAAAAAGGCCTGCTCACTGTTTGCCGGTTAAACGGCTTCGCAGCGAAGACAATCGGCGAAACCCAGCCGGGTCCATCGCTCAACGAAGAACAACAAAACGCGGTCACTGCCATTATCGACCGGCTTGACCACTATGCAGCCTTTTTGTTAGAGGGCGTAACCGGATCTGGCAAGACCGAAGTCTATCTTCAGTGTATCCAGGCCTGTGTCAATCGTGGAAGACAGGCCCTGGTCCTGATCCCGGAAATCGGTCTCACCCCACAAATGATTCAACGCTTTAGAAAACGACTCGCCTGCCAGGTCGGAGTACTCCACTCAGGTTTGACTGACAGCGAACGCATGCTTACCTGGTTGGCCGCACGTGATGGCAAACTCGACGTCATTCTCGGCACCCGCTCCGCCATTTTTACACCGCTACTGAAACCCGGCCTGATTATTATCGATGAAGAACATGATGCTTCATTCAAGCAGCAGGACGGTTTTCGCTACTCGGCGCGCGACCTCGCCATCTGGCGCGCCCACCACAACTCGCTTCCCATCGTGCTCGGTTCGGCGACCCCTTCGCTGGAGAGTCTTGCCAATGCCCAGCGGGACCGTTACCAGTTATTGACCCTCACACAACGAGCCGGCAACGCGATCCCACCTAAACTGCACTTGCTCGACATGCGCAGTCAGCCAATCGAAGAAGGCCTCTCCGATCGTTTGCTACAGGTAATGCGGCAGCACCTTGAGCAAAATCAACAGGTGCTGTTGTTCCTGAATCGCCGCGGCTTTTCCCCCACCCTGATGTGCCATGACTGTGGCTGGATCGCCAACTGCCAGCGTTGTGATACCCATATGACGTATCACCAACTGGATCGACGCCTGCGCTGTCATCACTGCGGCGCGGAAAGGGTCGCAGAGAAAAGTTGCCCGCAATGCCAGGGTTCTAATTTATTGAACCTGGGCGCCGGGACTGAGCGGATCGAGGCGGCGTTGAAAGCACGCTTTCCGGAGGTCGATATCGTTCGTATCGATCGTGACACCACCCGCCGTAAAGGCAGCCTGGAGGCCTTGCTTGACAGGGTTAGAAACGGACAACGACAAATCCTGATCGGCACCCAAATGCTGGCTAAGGGACATCACTTCCCCAATGTCACCATGGTCGGGATTGTCGATGCCGATCAGGGCTTACATAGTCCTGAATTCCGTGCCCCGGAACGTATGGCACAACTGATCTTACAGGTGGCGGGCCGAGCGGGACGTGCGGAGCAGCCGGGTGAAGTCTATATCCAGACCCACCACCCGGACCATCCACATTTACTCACTCTTATCCAGTCCGGCTATCCCGAGTTTGCCCGCGCCCTGCTTGCAGAACGCGAAGAAACCGGCTTGCCCCCGTTTAGTGCCATGGCGCTTTTTCGTGCCGAAGCCGTCGATCGTCATGCCCCCATCGACTTTCTGCAACAGGTTAGTGAGCAACTCCGGCCACTGGCCCAGTCACAGGTTCAGCTGTTCGGCCCATTGCCCGCGCCCATGGAAAAACGCGCCGGCCGTTACCGGGCACAACTGGTTGTCTCGGCCCCAGGCCGTGCAGCCTTGCAACAGTTTCTCAGCCAGGGGCTGCCGGCCATCGATAAGCTCAAAAATAATAAAGTGCGCTGGTCATTAGATGTCGACCCGATCGACACATATTAATATGATAGTGAAAAAGGTCGATAAGAAACCTGGACAACAATAAACCAAAACAATACTAAAAGTACGATTTAACCCCCAGCCAGATTACAAACGTTATTTTATTAATCATTTAGCGCTGTCACTTTTTACATAAGGAAGGGAATATGCATTATTTAATCATTGCCATTGTTTTACTCGCGGTGTTTTTTTATCTACTCAAGAACCCGATCAGGGATTCACACATTATTACCCGCAGCATCCAGTCAGCGCTATTTCTGGCCGTGTTGTTTTTTCTCACCCTGCCCTCATACGTGATCATTGATGCCGATGAAGTCGGTTTAATGAAACGCAAGTTCCTGGCGGCCAAGCTTCCCCCCGGTCAAATCATTGCAGCCGATGGTGAGAAAGGGCCCCAGGCCGAAATTCTTGGGCCCGGTTTTAATTTTAGTCCTTTCATTCGGATTTTAAATGACATTGAATACACCCCGGTGATCGAAATCCCTGAAGGTCACTATGGCATTCTCAAGGCACAGGATGGCCGCCCTATGCGCGAGAACCAATTCATCGCCGACCCCTGGCCGGAAAATAAGGTCGAGGAAATGCTCGATGCAAAATTTTTCCTTACCGAGGGCAAAGGCCAAAAAGGTCCGCAATTACAGATCCTGCGCCCCGGTAAATACCGTCTTAATACTTACTTGTTCAAAGTTAAAATCGCCAAAGCGCTGGATGTTCCAGCCGGTCATGTAGCAGTTATTCGTTCCAAGGTCCAGGAACGCGATGACTGTCCCAACGAAAATGCACAGATCCAAATTGAAAACCAGGTCTCCGCGATCATTGTGCCCAAAGGTTGTAAAGGGGTACACGCAACGCCGTTGAATCCACAGGCCTATTACCTGAACCGAGAAGCCTATGAGGCCACGATTATTCCAACCCGAATCCAGACCTGGTCATACAAAGGCGGTTATATCAAACGCCAGATCGACCTGAATGTCGACAACAATGGCAAGATCCAGCAAGTCGAAACCGCCAAGGAAGAACCGGTTACAGAGGATGCTGCTGATCGTGCCATCATTGTCCGTGTTGAAGGCTGGACCGTACCCGTCGATGTACGTATCGTCGTCCAGGTCAATCCGGAAAATGCTCCCCTGGTTGTCGCCTCGGTAGGGGACTTACAGAAAGTCGAAGACAAGATCATCACCCCGGCGATCCGGAATATCTTCCGGACGATTGGCGGTCACGCAGATAGAAAGGTCATGGACTTCATCGAAAAGCGTGAAGAGATTAATCAGCTCGTTCACGAAGAGATCGCCAGGATTGCTGCCAAGGCCGGCGTTACCGTACAGGAAGTGCATATGGGTGAACCGGCGATTCCCCCTGAACTGATGGTCGCCACCCTACGCGAACAACTTGCCTCCCAGTTAAAAGAAACCTATATCCGTGAACAGGAAGCACAGAAGCAACGTATCTCCGTCGAACGGGAACGGGCTACCGCGGATCAGCAGGCGCAACTGGTAAAAGCCGAGATCGCCAAGAACGCCGCCGCCTACAAAAAACAACAGTTAAAACTCGAAGGTGAGGGTGAAAAACTCAAACTCATGGAGATTGCCAAAGGTCAGCAGGCGCAGGCTAATGTATTAGGTAAAGACCGCGCCATGCAACTCCAGGCCCTGGAGATGTCACTGGCCGCCGCGGTACAAAACCCCGACATCGTCAAGATTCCCACAGTACAGGTCACCGGTACAGGAAGTGGTTATGAAGGTGCCGCTGCGGTTCTGGGGGCATCAAATCTGATTGAAAGTATGAAAGGGATGAGTGCGAAACAATCGAAATAAAGTTTAAGCCCCTGAAAAGGGGCTTTTTTTGAATTTGTGTTTTGCCCCAGCGTGCCGAAACATTGATTAAACCTTGTGGAAAAACAACCCAACCACGATAATATCGCCCCTTTAGCCGGAACCACTTTTTAAGCTTTATTCAATGAAAGACACAATCGCAGATTTACTGCAACTCGCGCTGCGGGCCAGTCAGGATTCAGGTACTTTACCGGGCGATCTTAACCCAACGATCCAGGTGGATCGCACGCGTGATAAATCACATGGTGACTTTGCTAGCAACCTGGCGATGACCCTGGCCAAGCCTGCCCGGAAAAAACCCCGCGATATCGCCGAGATCATTGTAACCAATCTACCTGTCAGCGAACTGGTTGAAAAAGTCGAAATTGCTGGCCCGGGTTTTATCAATTTCTATCTCAAGGCTGACGCACAGTTTTCTGTGATCCCTGAGGTCTTAAACAGCGGTGCAAATTATGGTCGCTGCGATCTTGGCAAAGGCCAGAAAATTCAGCTCGAATTTGTCTCTGCCAATCCAACCGGTCCCCTCCATGTCGGTCATGGGCGCGGCGCCGCCTATGGCGCGGCAGTCGCGAGTCTCTTAAAAGCAATTGGCTATGACGTGCATTGTGAATATTACGTCAACGATGCCGGCCGGCAGATGAATATCCTCGCCGCCAGTGTCTGGTTACGTTATCTGGAACTGTGTGGCGAGGCGTTCCCCTTTCCTGCTAACGGTTATAAAGGCGATTATGTCCAGGACATTGCTGCCACGCTGCATCGGGAAAACGGCGACAGGATGTGCCATCGCTGGCCAGAAGTCAGTAAGGACTTACCCGCAGATGCACCGCAAGGTGACAAAGAAGAGTACATCGATGCCGTTATCGATAGTATGAAAAACCTGTTGCATCCGGACCAATATCGGCTGGTGTTTGACCTGGGGCTTAACTATATCCTCGATGATATACGTGACGACCTGGAAAAATTCGGCGTGGTTTATGATGAGTGGTATTCAGAGCGGTCATTAACTGATAGTGGTGCGGTAAACCTGGCAATTGAACGCTTACAAAAAAGCGGTCACACCTACGAAAAGGAAGGCGCTATCTGGTTCAAGTCATCAGACTATGGAGATGAAAAGGATCGGGTACTGGTACGCGACAATGGCCAGACCACCTACTTCGCTTCTGATATCGCTTACCATATGAATAAGCTGGAACGCGGTTATGATCGGGTTATTGATATCTGGGGTGCCGACCATCATGGTTATGTGCCACGGGTCAAAGCGGCCCTGCAGGCACTGGGTGATGACCCTAGCA
>JASFLV010000189.1:0-5967 GCA_050117915.1 Thioalkalispiraceae bacterium
TTGCCCGGATCCGGCCTGACTGGCGTCAGGTTTATTATTGTCTGTTTCTTCGCTCACGAATAAAGCGACTCCGTTTGATTCTATATGATGAGTTTAATGGTTAATTAAGTGTAGCGCTTCTAACAAAGCTGCATCGCTGGCCTGTTCTGCGATCACAGGTTTAAGTGTAAACCCTAGTTCTCCTGCACGTATAGCGATACGTTCATGAATTACCAGCAACAAGGTATCCAGTAACCAGGCGTTTGCCCTGCTGTTTGCAATCTGGCGCAAGTGCACAAGGGCCTGGCTGCTGGTGATGATAATGACATCAATCTGGTCAGGTTGATAAGTAAATGCTTGCTCCGTCGGCAGCCGTTGGTAAACCTCAGCATAATCCACTTTCGCGCCACGCTCTCGCAAGGTTTCCGCGAGCTGTTCCCGGCCATCTCGACCTCGCACAATCAATACTTTTTGCCCACTAACATTGGCTAACTCCGGCCTGCTCAATAAAGCATCGGAATCAAAACGCCCCTCAGGGATCACCTGCACAGGCTGTCCGTGCCGCTCCAGCTCAATGGCCGTGCCTTTGCCCACCGCGGCAACGGTCACCGGCTTGCTAATTGGACTTGATATAGCAGGCCAGGCACAGTTCACTGCATTACGACTGACGAAAATCACTAAATCATACTCTTCGACCCTGGCGAGTATCGCCGGTGCCGGGTCAATCGGTTTTATATCAAGCAACGGAAATGCATGGGCGGTACCACCATGACGATTAATAGCCTCAACTAAGGACGCTGCCTGCCTGGCAGGGCGTGTCACCAGTACTTTGAGTCCGTTGAATTGAGCCTTACTGCTCATTGGCTTCAGCTTTTTGCGTAGAGTGATTCGAGGATCTTACCAGCCCCGCGTGCCAATAGATCTTCGGCCAGGACCTGGCCCATTTCCTCTGCGTTCTCTGTCGGGCCAGCAATCTCGGCACGGATGATCTGGCTGCCATCAGGCTCGCCAACCAGCCCGCGCAACAACAGGGCGTCATGGGATATTTCTGCAAATCCGGCTATTGGCACCTGGCAGCCACCATTCAGTCCAGCATTCATGGCGCGCTCTGCGCTGACCCGCATAGCCGTCTGGCGATCATGCAGTGGCTGGATCAGATTGTTAACCTGCGCATCATCACTACGACACTCGATACCAATCGCCCCCTGACCGATGGCAGGCAGACTGATTTCCGGTGACAGCCGCTCCCGGATCCGCGCTTCCATGCCCAACCTGACCAGGCCCGCCGTGGCGAGAATAATCGCGTCATAATCACCGGCGTCCAGTTTGGCCAGCCGGGTATTCACATTACCGCGCAAATCCAGGATCTCGAGATCAGGACGCGCGGCCTTTAACTGGCATTGGCGGCGCAAGCTGGACGTGCCAACCTTTGCCCCTTCCGGTAACGAATAAAAGGTCTCATGATGGTTGGAAACGAAGGCGTCACGTGGGTCTTCCCGCGGACAGATGACCGGTAAATGGAGTCCCTCAGGCAGCTCGACCGGTACATCTTTCATAGAATGCACCGCGATATCCGCACTCCCTTCCAGCATACCGAGCTCCAGCTCTTTGACAAACAGGCCCTTGCCACCCACTTTGGCCAGCGGAGTATCGAGGATCTTGTCCCCCTGGGTAGTGAGTTTGACCAGCTCGATCTCGAGCTCGGGATGATGCTGCTTGAGCTGTGCCGAGACGTATTCGGCTTGCCACAAGGCTAGTTGACTCTTACGAGTCGCGATTCGTAGTATATGATTAGACATTTTTATATGGGGATTAGTAATACTTATTGAACAAAAGGTAATATAAGGCGACCAAGTACTTATAATACACTAAATTATTTCAGGCTGTATTTATGAGATTGTTCAGATTTTTTTTGGGAAGGGTTGGCTTAGCTCATCTTTTACTCGTCGTTGTTTTTCTCACGCTGTTGGTAGTGAGTAGCGTTAAGGTATCGGCTTCGCGCGCCAATGAAATTCAGGCTTACGAAGAAGAGCTACCACCGGTAACCGTTGTCAAGACGACTGATCTCAAATCTGATGGAAGACTCTCACGCAACACTCAAAAGCCCATCCTCATCATGTTTTCCATGGAAGGCTGCGGCTATTGCCAGTTTGTTGAAGAAGAACACCTCAAACCCATGCTGCGCAACCAGCAATACATGCAAAAAGTCATCATTCGCAAAATCATGACTGATAGTTACGATCAGCTGGTCGACTTCGATGGGAGCAAGATCTCGGCAATGGATCTGGCAATGCGCTACCGTGCCAATGTTACCCCCACTGTGGTGTTTCTCAATCATCAGGGTAAACAGTTATCAAAACGGATTCTGGGTGTTCAAAATACTGAATTCTACGGCGGGGAGCTGGATAACGGACTTGAAGTATCCTTACACAAAATTCGTCAACAACTAGCCTCGGCTAAGTAACGCCTAACAACTCTTAAAGCGATTTCATTATTTTTCTTACATTCGGCAGGTGGCGACGACTGACTTCGAGCATTTCGTCTACATCTTTTAACTTGAGCTTGTGTCCACCACTTTTATCTTTTTCAAGGGCAACGATAGCATCTTTGGCAACCAAGGCATTGCGATGGATGCGTAAAAACTGTTGTTCGAATTCTGATTCCAGAGAACGTAACGATTCTTCGATCAAAACCGAGCCCTGTTCATAACGTACGGTGACATACTTGTGCTCTGCAAGAAAATATCGAATATCATTGATGTTGATTAGCCTGAGCTCTCCACCCAGACGTGCACTGATATGTTTCCGCTTTGCAGACGCTTCACCCTCGATATTCAGATTTTCCATTTGTATCCTGGTTAATCGCCGGGCCGATTCCAGTGCTTCTGACAACCGTTCTTTACGAATCGGTTTGAGCAGATAATCGACTGCATGGGTATCAAAGGCAGAAAGCGCATATTCATCATAAGCAGTCGTAAAAATAATCGCCGGCGGGATCTCCAGTTTCATAATATGCTGTGCTGCCTCGATCCCATCCATACCCGGCATCCTGATGTCCAGTAGCGCGATATCCGGTTGATGCTGCTGACAAAGTGCAAGTGCCTGCTCACCATTGCTACCTTCCGCAATCGTTTCGGCCACTCCCAGCTCTTCTATTACCTGGCGTAGACGTTGTCGGGCTAGGTGTTCATCATCAATAATCAGTATCTTCATCTAACTTGTCCCGATATGGCCAGCTAACCGTAACACAATATCTTTCATCTTTTTTGCTGACATCCATCGTGCCACGATTGCCAAACATGGTTTCCAGTCTCGCCCGGATATTTTCCTGAGCAATCTGGTTACCCGATTTTTCTGTGCCGCGTTCAATCGGCAAAGGATTTTCAATGGTCAATTTAATCTGGTTGTTGTCCTTTTTACCCCTGATTATAATCGTGCCGCCTTCTGTTCGCGGTTCAATACCATGATAGATCGCATTCTCAAGTAACGGCTGAATCAGGAGCGGGGGTACATAGCAATCCATGGGGATCTCTGTGATTTGCCAATCCAGCTTAAGACGATCACCCAGGCGTAACGTCTCGATATCCAGGTAACGCTCACAAAGATCCAGTTCATCGCGGAAACTGTGAAACTGTTTGGCATCGCGTAACGAAGCACGAAACAGGTCCGCCAGGTCATGCACCGCCGCTTCCGCCTGGTCGGCATTGGTTCGGGTCAGACTGGCAATAGTATTCATACTATTAAAAAAGAAATGCGGACGAATCCTGGATTGTAGAGATTGCAACCGAGCTTCGGCCTCGGCCCGTACATTCGCCCGCCATTGATGCTGGACATAAAAATAACGCAAAATGGGACCCGTAAGAATAAAAGTGATTGCCACGTTTTTCATTACAAACGGCCAATGTACGAATTGATTTGCTGCATCTGGATAGACATACCAGTAGGCGAGCTCACTGATGATAAACACAACCAGTAATACCGTCAGATAGCTCACGATTGCAACAACCCGATGGCTGTAACGGCAAATAAACGGGCGTAACATACATAAGATATAGCAGCTGGTCAGTGCACACCATTGCACAAACAGGGATATCAGTCCCAGGTCTTCCCACTTCGCGCCGCTGGTGGTTCCTTCCGGAATCAGCAAGACCAGGAAAGAAAACAGTTGTGCAATCACCACCACCACGAAAACCATGTGCAGGCCGCAAAAATTCGGCAAAAAACACTTGGCCAGAATGACCTGTTTAGATTCGTCCTGTGTTACATCCTTTGGCTGGCTCATGTACCTGGTCTGCCCATCATATCGACATAATGTTAGCTTAATACCCGATAACCATAGCGGAACTCCGGCATGAAGACGAGTTCCGGCATCACGTTCCCATCCTTAATATTGTGATGCAGGCTGATATACTTTATAAAGCAATCTTACCCATAATTATCGACATAACTGGAAATCACATGAGTCAAGACAGCGATAAACCCTGGGCAGGGCGGTTTAATGAACCCACCGACGCATTTGTCGAGGCCTTCACCGCCTCCGTGGGCTTCGATCAACGCATGTATAAACAGGATATCGCCGGTTCCATTGCCCATGCCACCATGCTGGCCAAGGTTGGTGTCCTGACTGATGAGGAGCGCCAGCTGATAGTGACAGGACTGGAAAACATCCAGCAGGATATTGAGCGCGGTCAATTCCAGTGGTCAACACGCCTGGAAGATGTGCACATGAATATCGAAGCCCGGCTCACGGAAAATATCGGTAATGTCGGAAAAAAACTGCACACCGGACGTTCGCGTAATGATCAGGTGGCCACCGATATTCGCCTCTACCTGCGGGATGAAACCCAGATCATTCTGGGCGAACTCAAACGCTTACAACGGGCACTGCTGGATCTGGCCGAACAACATAGCGAGACGATTCTGCCTGGGTTTACCCATTTACAAACTGCACAACCGATTACTTTTGGTCACCACCTGATGGCCTGGTTTGAGATGTTGCAGCGGGATCAATCACGCCTGGAAGATGGCCTGAAAAGAATGAATCTGTTACCCCTGGGTGCAGCTGCCCTGGCCGGGACGACCTATCCTATCGATCGAGAATATACTGCCGATTTGCTCGGCTTTGCTGGTGTAACGGAAAACTCGCTGGACTCGGTGAGTGACCGTGACTTTGTCATCGAATTTACCGCGAGCGCATCCCTGATCATGATGCACCTGTCACGCTTTTCAGAAGAACTAATCATCTGGAGCGCCGCGCAGTTTGATTTTATAGAACTGGGCGAGAGCTTCTGTACGGGTTCATCGATCATGCCACAGAAAAAAAACCCGGATGTCCCCGAACTGATTCGCGGCAAAAGTGGCCGCGTGTTTGGCCATTTAATGGGTTTACTGACCTTAATGAAAGGCCAACCACTCGCTTATAACAAGGACAACCAGGAAGATAAGGAACCGTTGTTTGATACGATCGACAACCTCAAGGGTTCATTAAAAGTCTTTGCTGATCTGGTGCCGAATATTCAGGTCAACAAGGAAAATATGTACCAGGCTGCCTTCAAGGGCTTTGCCACGGCAACTGACCTGGCAGACTATTTAGTGAGAAAGGGCGTGGCATTTCGTGATGCACATGAAGTCGTTGGCAGCACCGTACGTTATGGGATCGAAAACAAGAAGGACCTGTCGGAAATGAGCCTGCAAGAACTGCGGAATTTTTCTGATGTAATCGAAGAAGATGTGTTCAAGGTCCTGAGCCTGGAAGGCTCCGTGGCGGCCCGAAACCACACTGGCGGCACCGCACCGGAGCAGGTCAAGGCTGCGATCAAGCGCGCAAGAAAAAGAATTTAGCTATCTTCCTTACTTCCGATATGAGTCGGTTACCGTATTAACGGATCACATATTTACTCGGGAGTCAGTAATCCGCATTCAGCCACCAATCTATGCCGACTGCCTAACCCTTATGAAATACGTAACAGGGTAGCTAGTTCGGCGGACT
>JASFLV010000190.1:0-5955 GCA_050117915.1 Thioalkalispiraceae bacterium
CGGCCAATGCTAGCTTATCTTTGTTACTTGAGTTCGGCATCGATGCCATCGAAAAGAGGTTGCTGGAACGAACCGCGTATCTAATCGAAAAAATCAATGCTGCAAACAACCTGGAATTGATTACCCGCGCTGATGAGAAACGACTAGCAGGTATTATCACCTTTAGATCACTCACTGAAGACAGTCAGTCACTTTATCAAAGACTGATGAAAAATAATGTTATCTGTGCGCCACGCGGTGGGGGTATACGTTTTTCTCCGCATTTTTATACGGCTTTTGAAGATATCCTGGCCGCAATACAGTTAGCAGACCTAACTGGTTAATTTATCAACATTATTTCTCGATTATTCAAGTAAAAATCTGTAACTACCGCTATATATATTGTTAGCATGGCATCATAAGGACCGTTGCTTAAAACAGCCAGCAGCCACCATCTACATTTAATGTATGGAGGTGCCGACTCCCAGGGCGGGAACCTAAGCGAATGATGCTGTTCAAATAAAGTGCAACTAACAAAAAATGATCATTTTTGTGTCTAGCAACTAATCTGATTGCTAACAAAATGCTGAACAAGGACTTTGCTAAGAATGGATAGAGTATTAACAGCAGCGGTTTATCTTATACCTGGTGGCTTCCTTTACCTCGAAGAACGTCTTTCCTTAATCGCGCTTCTGTTATTCAGCGTCTTGTTTATCGTCGACCTTCTCTATTCCCGGTCTCTGCTCGTTTGCATATCCAAACAGGAGGAACATGACTGGCGGATCCGCTATATCACAGGACCGTTGTTAAACTTATTCAAGAAAGTCAGTCCGAAAATGTCCAAAACGGAACGTGAAGCCATTCATGCCGGTTCCGTTTGGTGGGATGGTGAGTTATTTAGTGGCAAACCTAAGTGGAAAAAGATCCGGCAGCTTGAACTACCCCCCCTATCCGAAGCTGAACAGGCCTTCTTAGATGGCCCGGTGAATCAACTATGCGACATGCTTGATGACTGGCATATCACCCATGAGCACCATGATTTACCTGAAGAGGTCTGGAATTATATTAAAGAGAACCGATTCTTCAGTATGATCATCCCAAAAGAATACGGCGGGCTTGAGTTCTCAGCACTGGCACACTCTGAGGTTGTCATGAAAATTTCAACCCGAAGTGTTTCTGCGGCGGTCACTGTTATGGTCCCCAATTCATTAGGTCCAGGTAAATTATTATTAGAGTATGGCACGCAACAACAAAAAGACTATTATCTGCCACGACTCGCCGTGGGTGATGAAATTCCCTGTTTTGCGCTAACCAATCCTGAAGCCGGGAGTGATGCTGGTGCCATCCCGGATTATGGCATCGTCTGTCGAGGTGACTTTAATGACCAGAAAGGTGTCTTAGGCGTTCGGCTCACCTGGAATAAACGCTATATCACCCTGGCACCGGTGGCGACATTACTAGGACTCGCAGTAAAACTCTATGATCCCGATCATCTAATCGGCGAGGATGTAGAGCTGGGTGTCACACTCGCTATGATTCCGACCAATTTACCTGGGATTAACATCGGGCGACGCCATTTCCCCCTGAATGTGGTCTTTATGAACGGTCCAAATAGTGGTGAAGATGTGTTTGTTCCCATGGACTATATCATTGGTGGTCAGGAGCAAATTGGTCAGGGTTGGCGAATGCTAATGGAATGCCTGGCGGATGGTCGTTCTATCTCTTTGCCCGCTCTGAGTGTTGGCTCAGGAAAATTAACGAGTCGCAGTATTGGTGCCTATGCACGTATTCGTCAACAGTTTCGCTTGCCGATTGGACGTTTCGAAGGTATCGAAGAGGCCCTGGCAAGAATTGGTGGCTATAGTTATATGATGGATGCTGCAAGGGTACTCACCGCGGGTGCCCTGGATCTTGGTGAAAAACCTTCCGTGATATCAGCGATAGTTAAATATCACCTTACCGAGGGAATGCGTCAGATCGTTAATGATGCAATGGACATCGCGGGTGGTGCAGGGATTTGTCTTGGTCCAAGGAATATACTGGCACGTGCCTATCAGTCGGTCCCAATCAGTATTACAGTTGAGGGTGCAAATATTCTGACTCGTAGCATGATCATATTTGGCCAGGGTGCAATCCGCAGCCATCCGTATATTTTCAAAGAGATGTCAGCACTCGACGTCACAGACTGGGATGAATCTGTTAAAGAATTTGATGTTGCCTTTTTTGGCCATATCAGATTCTTTATCAGCAACTATTCCAGGAGTTTTTTCCATGGTTTGACTGGTTCGTTATTTGCCATGAGCGGCGCGCCTCGACCTGCACGCCGCTATTATAAAAAGTTGACTCGAATGAGTGCTGTATTTGCCTTGCTCTCCGATGTATCGCTGCTCTCACTGGGTGCCAGCCTCAAGCGCAAGGAAAAAATCTCTGCCCGTCTGGGTGATATTTTAAGTTATATGTATCTATCAACTGCAGTATTAAAACGCTTCGAAAGCCAGGGTTGCATTAAAGAAGATATCCCCCTGATGCGCTGGGCCTGCGACAGAATGCTCTATAAAATCCAGGTGGCTATTGACGGTTTACTACAGAACTTTCCAAATCGGCCTGTTGCCTGGTTATTACGCTTCATTATTTTTCCTTATGGTCAACGCTTCAAGCCACCCAGTGACAAACTTGATCATCAGGTAGCACAGCTTATGCTCACTCCATCACAGACGCGTGACAGATTAACTAAGGGTGTCTACATCCCCCCTGCAGAATCGAACGATACCGTAGCACTCCTGGAAGACGCATTGGTGAAAGTTATTAAATCTGAGCATATTGAAAAACGTCTCAAAAAAGAATTAAACGACTATCAACCGGGTTATCAGGTGCTGGAGGATATGTTGAAGATGGCGCTGGATAAGAAAATTATCAATAGCGAGGAAGCAGCCCTGTTACGTGAAGCTGAAACGGCCAGATGGAGGGTAATCCAGGTCGATGACTTCTCACCTGATTTAAAATAGGAGCAATCAAGTGGCGGTAAGCAAGAAAAAGACAGCCCGAAAAAAAGCAGCCAAAAAAACGGTTGCAAAGAAATCCAGCAACGCTAGTAGCCGGAATTTTGGTACCGGCGGCAAACCGGGACGGCCTGTTTATATCGTTGATGGGAGTCGTACACCTTTTCTAAAAGCACGCAATAAACCAGGTCCATTTCCGGCTTCTGATTTTGCGGTTGCCTGTGGACGTGCATTGCTATCACGCCAAAGCTTTGAGCCTGAAGTTATCGATGAAGTTGTCATGGGTTGCGTCATGCCAGGCCCCGATGAAGCCAACATTGCACGTCTCACTGCATTGCGACTGGGTATCGGTAAAGATGTACCCGCTTATACTGTACAACGCCAATGCGCTTCAGGTATGCAAGCTCTGGATAGCGCCGCAATGGAAATTTCTGCGCGGCGGGCCGATCTGGTGCTTGCAGGTGGCGTTGAGAGTATGAGCCATGCCCCGGTACTTTATAACAAAGAGATGGTGGCCTGGTTAGGCGCGATGGCCGCCAGTAAAACCTTTACCCAAAAACTTAAAGCCATCAGCCAACTTCGCCCAGGACACCTCAAACCGATAATTGGCCTGTTACGTGGTCTCACCGACCCGGTGGTAGGTTTATCAATGGGACAGACAGCAGAAAATCTTGCTCATCGCTTTAATATTACCCGTGAACAAATGGATGAATTTGCAGTTCGCAGCCATTTACGATTGGCCGAAGCCCAGGAACAGGAACGCTTACCTGAAGTAGAACCCATGTATGATACCCACGGTAATTGTTATGAGTATGATGATGGAGTCCGCAAGGATTCCTCCATAGAAAGTCTTGCCAAACTTCGGCCGGTGTTTGATAAGCCGTTTGGCCTGGTCACAGCAGGCAACAGCGCCCAAATCACTGATGGTGCCGCGCTTTTACTGCTGGCTAGCGAAAAGGCTGTTAATGACCACAACTTACCGATTATAGGGCAAATCATGGATAGTCAATGGGCCGGACTGGAACCGGCACAAATGGGACTTGGACCTGTGCATGCAACCACTCCCATTTTAAAGCGTAACAAATTTGATCTTGATGATATCGACTACTGGGAAATCAATGAAGCCTTCGCTTCACAGGTGCTGGCCTGCCTGGCTGCCTGGCAGGATAGCAGTTATTGCAAGAATGAACTGGGCAGTAGTCGCACTATCGGTGCGCTCAACCAGGAACGCCTGAATGTCGATGGTGGCGGTATAAGTCTCGGACACCCGGTAGGTGCCAGTGGCGCTCGAATTGTTTTACATCTACTCGACGTATTAAAACGTAATAATAAACAGCGTGGTATTGCGACCCTGTGTATTGGTGGTGGTCAGGGCGGAGCAATGTTATTAGAACGGGTTGAGGGGTGAACATGGCAAATCAGTATACTAATTGGAAAGTAGAACGCGATGAGCAGGATATTTGCTGGCTAACAATTGATAAAGCGGGCTCGGGGACCAACGTGCTGTCAGCTGACTTATTAAATGAATTCAAAGAAATTATTGCTGATCTGGGCGCGCAGCCTCCCAAGGGTACAGTCATCATGTCTGGCAAGGACTCTGGATTTATTGCTGGCGCTGACGTTAATGAATTCACCAAGCTTGTTAGTGAAGAAGCCGCTTTAAAAGTAATCCAGGATGCACATGAAATATTTAACAGCTTGGAACGACTACCCTGCCCGACGGTCGCTTTGATTCATGGGTTTTGCCTTGGGGGTGGCCTGGAGCTTGCATTGGCTTGTCAATATCGTGTTGCCGATGATGATCCAAAAACTAAACTGGGTCTTCCTGAAGTCAAGCTTGGCATTCATCCAGGGTTCGGTGGTAGCTTACGTTCGATTCAGGTCATGGGGGCTATGTCAGCCATGAACCTGATGTTGACCGGACGTAATCTCAGCGCACGCGCTGCCAGGAAGCAGGGTTTAATTGATTACGCCATACCGAAACGGCATTTTGTCAATGCAGCCAGGAGTATCATTAATAATCCACCTACTCGCAAATCAGCCTCGCTAATCGAAAGGCTGGTTTCGTATAAGCATGTGCGACCTCTAGTGGCGAAGATAATGATAAAGAAAGTGGCGGCACGTGCTCCGCGCTCTCATTATCCTGCTCCTTATGCATTGATTGATCTCTGGGTTAACCATTATGACAGCCCGGGAAAAATGCTTGAACGTGAAGCCGCCTCTGTTGCTAAACTCATAGTTGGACGCACCGCACAAAATCTTATCCGTGTTTTTTTACTTCAGGAACAGTTAAAAGGGCTTGGACGTAGCGAAGATTACAAGGCAAGACATGTTCATGTGATTGGCGGTGGCGTTATGGGTGGTGATATTGCTGCCTGGTGCGCCTATGCTGGTTTCACTGTGACGATTCAGGATCAAAAGAAAACAGCGTTGGCCGCCGTTGTTAAACGAGCGTATTCACTTTACAAAAAACGATTGAAGCTTCCCCGTCTCATTACGAATGCAATGGATCGACTTATTCCTGATCCCAAAGGACATGGACTCAAGCGCGCCGATCTTGTCATAGAAGCAATCTTTGAAGATGTGGAAGTCAAAAAAGACCTGTTTAATTCTATCGAAAAACACGTGAAACCAGATGCTATATTAGCAACAAATACATCAAGTATCCCGTTAGATGAGATCAGTGTTGTGCTTGAAAGACCGGAACGGCTCGTGGGGTTGCATTTTTTCAACCCGGTCGCACTTATGCCGCTTGTTGAAATTGTAAAAAGTCCAAAAACGGATCACAATGTTTGTGCAAAAGCAGCGGCATTTACCCGGAATATTAATAAACTTCCCTTGCCTGTGACCAGCACACCCGGCTTCCTCGTCAATCGCATTTTAATGCCTTATCTGATGGAAGCTGTAGTCCTGGCTGAAGAAAATGTTCCTCTTAGTATTATCGACAAGGCTGCTACTGATTATGGTATGCCAATGG
>JASFLV010000191.1:0-5897 GCA_050117915.1 Thioalkalispiraceae bacterium
TTTGTGTGTATCCGGGTTTTTGTTTGGTTGAGTCAGTCCCCCGTTAGGTTACGTCAATTGAATTATTCCAGGCCAGCTTTACGCAAGTCATCACGTAATTGGCGATTAATATCTCTGTCTTTAAAAGGCTGTTTGTTGGCCCATTGCTCCGCGTTAAAGTCAGGAGACGCAGCCAGTATTTCTTCGGCATACCATCTGGCGTCTTCCAGCCTGTTCATTCGAACCATGGTGATCGTCATGTAAATTTTTCCCAACAGTCGTTCCGGGTTAACTCGCAAGGATTGTTCAAGCATTTCCACTGCCGTGGGATAATCACCCTGTAGAAGATGCGCTATGGCACCAATATGAAAATAGATAGAAGGAGGTGTCGGGTTCAATCGCATACTGGATTCAACATAGGCCTCAGATTTTTTATATTCATTGGCATGTACGTAGATCGTTGCAAGTAACAGATGTGCATCGGCGTTCCTGGGATCAAGTTTCAGGGTACGTTCTGCCATGGCTGCCGCCTGCTGGTGATTGGCCGCCACGAAAAATTCCACGTAACCATTCGCCAGCGTGGCAAAACGTAACTCAGGGTCAAGTTCGATGGCATGGTGTGCCTGTTGCAATGCAATCCGACCCGTTACTTCAGGGTTTTCTGCCCAGTCATGGCGATAGGCATCGGCATTCACCATGGCCAACGCAGCATAGGCGCGGGCAAACTGTGGATCGATGGCAATAGCCTGTTCGAACTGTTCACGGGCCTGATGGTTATCCACAGCACTGGCCCTTTTAATCAGATTACTCTGTCCGCGTAAAAAAAGGTCATAGGCCTGATAGTTACTCGTGTAGCGTTTTTGCTCTTTGTGGATTTCGGCTTCACTCAATTTTACCGATAAGGCAGAAACAATCCTTTTACGAACTTCATCCTGAATATCAAATAATGAGGTCAATGGCCGGTTATACTGCTCGGCCCATAAATTCGTACCACGTTGCGCATCGATCATTTGCACATTTATTCGTAGTTGCTCGGTTGTCCTACGAATACTACCTTCAACAACATAACGCACACCCAGTTCATCTACGAGTGCTCTCAGATTCAAATCTGACTGATTATATTGAAAGGCAATACGGCTGCTAATCACCTGGATAGCTGAGTAACCTGACAAATCCGTGATCAGGTCATCCGTAATGCCCTGACTAAAATAGGCCTGCTGCGGATCATTATTCAGATTTTTAAAAGGTAATACGATCAATGATGGTTTTTGTGCTGTATCCGCCTGGTCCTGTGGACGTTGGCTATCATTTATATATAGTGAGGCAAGAACCAGCGCCAGCACAAGTATTACACTGATAGTGGAGATGGTTGCTGTGATTAGCTGCTTTCGATTTTTTGGGACAGCACCTTCCGTGACCTTTCCACTTCCGGCAACAGGTTCACTGGTGCTTGCATCATCCTGTGTGACCGGTGCAACCAGGCGGTAGCCTTTCTTGGGAATGGTCTGTACATAGGTAGAGGGCTTGCCCGTGTCACCCAACGCCTCACGTAATTTGCCAACCGTCTTGGTCAGCGCATCATAACCAACAATGACACCGGGCCAGATATGCTCTTCCAGCTGGATACGGGTAAACACGTTACCTGGGCGGCTTGCCAAAAGCTGCAGTAAATCCATCACCTTAGGCTCAAGCTTGATCACGGCATTGTCGCGCTCAATTTCACAGCTGCTTGGCCGGACTCGCCAGTCACCGAGCCAGAAGTTTGTCACATTGCTGTCGAATTCGAATTTACTCATCTTTATCTGGCCAGATATCTACTATTTAATCAATATATAACTTATTGATTTAGCAAACAATTAAATAAGTCCGAAAACCATCCTTTTTCCGTCACATCGCCAGTTTTGTCCTGAACTACGCTTGCTCCACAAGTTAAAGCAGAGCTTGCAACCTTTTTAATGACATCAAAGAAGGAGTAAGAAAATGTACTACTTAAACCCAAGACAGTCATCCGTGCCTCGTAACCTGTTGATTGCTATTTGTTGGCTGCTTTTGCCCATGGCAACTATCAGCGCTGCGGAGCGTGAAGGGCTCGTTTTACAGGTCAGTGAAAACAATCCCAAAGTGTGGAACCTGGTTCTGAATATAGCTCAAAACGCTGCCAAAAAATCCAGAAAACCGCTGGATGTCAGGGTCGTCGCCTTTGGCCCGGGACTCAAAATGCTAACCATGGATTCCAAAGTGGCTAACCGCCTGGAAAAAGCCACCGGCAATGGGGTGACCTTCCTCGCCTGTGGCATGACCATGAAAAAACTCAAGATGAAAGATGAGAATCTCTATCCCAATTCAGGCATCAAGCGTGTAGATGGTGGTGTCATCGAAATCATGCGCTTACAAAACGCCGGCTGGTCCTATATCAGACCCTAACCTTAAAGGAGAAATAACGATGAAAATGCTATCAATTATGTTCGTCACTGTATTGAGCTGTCCGGGAATGGCCTTTGCAGGTAATGATCCATTGCGGGAGCAATTTAATAAACTGGATGATAACAACGACGGGATGCTTACGCGTGCAGAGCTGCAAGCAAAACCTGAACTTATCCGCTACAGCAACTTTTACTCACTGGGCAGTTTTTTCCTTGCCGACATCAATAAGGATAATCAGATAGATTTCAGGGAATTTGAGGCGCAAGAGGAAGAGATACCTTATTAGTAACAGCACGGCAGGTATTTCGGTGGCAACCAGTCTTGCCACCAGTACCTGCCACAGACTCACAACTCAAACGCATGCAACAGGATAAAACGGGCAATACAACCATGAATTCAAAACTGATGACTTCTCTTATCATTTTAGTATCTGCATTAACCAGTTACGTCAACGCAGCAATCGTCCAAAGTAAAACGGATTTGAGAATCTTGTGGACCAATGATACCCATGGTTACCTGAGCCCGCTTTATCATCGTGAAGAGGGTGATGACCAGTATATGGATCGTGCCAAACGGGAAGGCAAGATCGGTGGCTTTGCCTATATCGCCAGTATCATCAACCGCCAGCGCAATGAATTCCCAGACAAAACTCTGCTGTTCGACAGTGGCGACAGCTGGCACGGTACGGCAGTACCGGTACGCATGGGCGGCTCACCTGTGGTCGAGGTGATGAATGCGATGGGTTATGATGCCATGGTGCCCGGTAACGTGGAATTTTTTTACGACAGGCCCACGCTTGAAAAACTGTTTGCAGCGGCACGCTTTCCCATTGTGGCGGCCAATTTCTATGATACGGATTGGGGTGAACGGGTCAAACTAAAGAATGTACACCCTTACATAATCAAAAGGGTCAACGGTTTTAAGATTGCTGTAATCGGCATGACCTATCACTGGATGTCCAAGGTTGCTCATCATCCGCAATGGTCATTTGGTCTGCGTACCGAAGAAATACAGGCAGATATCAACTATTTGAAATCTAATGAGCAGGTTGATCTTGTCATTATGCTATCGCATATGGGCTGGAAAGTGGATGCACATTATGCGGAACAGGTCAACGGCATCGATGTGATTGTCGGCGCCCACACCCATGACATTCTTTATCGTCCAACCGTTGTACATAACAAAAAAAGCAAGCGCAGCGTGCTTGTCGTGCAAAGTGGATCACATGGCAAGATGCTGGGCCAGCTGGATTTACAGATACACAACAGACGCATTAGTGCTTTCACGCAAACGTTGTTTCCGATTCGAACAAAAGACATCACGCCTGATCCGAAAATACAGGTACTGATCACAAAATTGCGGGCACCGTTCAAGGCCGAACTCGAACGGGTCATCGGTTTTACAACAACCCTGCTGTATCGTCAGGGGACCTGGCAAAGTACGGCAGATAATCTGGTTACCGATGCACTCAGGGCAAGGACTGGACAGCAAATCACAATTGCCCAGCCAGGGCGTTATGGTGCGACAATTCTTCCCGGTCCGATTACCGTCGAAGATATCTACAACCTGGCACCTGCAGAAAGCCCGGTTTATCACATGCAGTTTCGTGGACGTGAACTGCGCACCATGCTTGAAGGGGCGATTGATAACGTGATTACAAAAGATGTCCTGCAGCAGATCGGCGCCAACATGTGGCGTTATTCCGGTCTGGCCATCCAGCTTGATCTTCGCAAGCCCTATCCCGAGCGGATACAGAAAATTCTGATCAACGGGAAAAAGATGCGTGATGAACAGTACTATAGTCTGGCCGAATTCAACATGTTTTTCAAAAATAACCCCAACGCCATGAATGTAAAAGTCACGGACAGGATCGGTCCGCACGAAGTGATTAAATACATCGAACAACACAAACAGATTGCGCCAAAACTGGATCACCGTATTACCAATCATCATGGTCATATCATGGGCGATCACGATCACCTGCACGAAGTTGCGAAACAAACCGGACGCAGTGAGATAGATATTAATACTGCCCAGCAATATCAATACCGGGGGTATATTGATAAGGAGGGGTATATACGGATTCAGTAAGAATCACTGGCTTAATTAGATCAATATAGAGACGGACTTAATATAAAGAATAAAGAAATGAGGAGCGTTGTAATTTGCTGGAGGAGTGCCAACCGGAAAATGCTAACTTTTAAACAGAATCGATGGTACAGCTTTAGCACAACTGATACACAAAGTTTATAAATCAGCACTAATTATCCCGTCGCAGAATCGTTAAGAGATGAAAAATCGATGAAATCGAGAAGCCTGTAACGATTCGTCGGATTGATTTCTGCGCCAATATAATACTTTACTAATATAATCAACTAATCATATGCAAACCTCAGCCAGGCTGGCTGTACATCGCCGCAACGGGCTAACTGGGCCAGATTTTATACCCCTATTAATAGCGAGTGAAAACTTCATGTTTTTTTATGAAGGTATACATAATACTTACGCATAAAAGGCTTCCGTCGGCGAGGGATGCTGAGTATGATATGCCCCCTCTCTTATATGGTTTCACCTACCGTCCATCATGAGGTGGCGGAACGGGGGCAGGAGAACACGTGTCATAACAACGCGCGTGGAGAGATAAGCATCTCCTTACCCTCTCTGGTCAAACAGCACGAGCAATGTTGTAGACGATAACAGCGCTTTAATTACATGTGAGTTGAGTACGAAGAGTAAAACAAACTAAATAATATAGAGGAAGAGTCCGAAATGTTGACCACTAATCCCTTCGCTGAACTAACAGCAATGATATCTAACGAGATCATGCAGGGTTACATTATTTTAATGTTTATCCTGGTGATTGTAGGTACAGTGCTGGATATGATGCACAAGAAAAGTGCTAAGTACTTTTTTGAAAACTCGAAGAAACAAAATGCGGCTGCCAAGCGTAGCGTAGGCGGCGGTGAAAAAGTCGGCCTGCTGGTTAAGACAGTAGCCAGTGAAGTCATCACTTCTTCCGAGTTCTGCTATACACCACGCAGGATATCTCACCTGCTGACCATGTATGGCTTTGTCATCTTTGTTGTTACGACAGCCATGATGATATTCGGAGCGGACACCTCATCAGGAACCTTGCCGATGTTGTGGCATATTGGTGCGCTGATGCTTGCAGTAGGTGGTTACTGGTTCTGGTTCTTTATCCGGGTTGACGTGTCTGCGGAAGGCATCAAGTGGTATCAATTTCGTCGTGCCGATATCTTCATCGTCTCACTGATCACCATGGCTACCTTTGGCCTGATCTGGTCTTATCTGCAGTCTAGCGCTATTGCCGGCTGGGATATGGCCTTCTTCATTCTGTTTATCGTATCAAGCACTGTTCTGTTCAGCACCGTGCTGTGGTCCAAGTTTGCTCACATGTTCTTCAAGCCTGCAGCCGCTTTCCAGAAGCGTGTGACCAAGGCGGATGGTTCAAGAGAGAACCTGCCTGCTGACTA
>JASFLV010000192.1:0-5880 GCA_050117915.1 Thioalkalispiraceae bacterium
CAACCAATGGTGATACTTTCCTCGGTGGTGAAGACTTTGACCTGCGCGTCATCGATTATCTGGTTGAAGCCTTCAAGAAAGACCAGGGCATCGACCTCAAAGGTGATCCACTGGCGATGCAGCGTCTGAAAGAGGCCGCTGAGAAAGCCAAGATCGAGTTGTCATCAAGTTCACAAACTGATGTGAACCTGCCCTATGTCACCGCCGATGCCTCAGGTCCAAAACACATGAACGTGAATCTGACCCGTGCCAAGCTGGAATCCCTGGTCGAAGAACTGATTGCCCGTTCGATTGAACCCTGCAAGATCGCGCTTAAAGACGCGGGTGTCTCCGCTGCAGAAATTGATGACGTGATTCTGGTGGGCGGTCAGTCCCGTATGCCGAAAGTGCAGGAAGCAGTCAAAGAGTTCTTCGGCAAAGACCCTCGTAAAGACGTGAACCCGGATGAAGCAGTTGCTGCCGGTGCCTCTATTCAAGGTGGCGTTCTGGGTGGTGACGTGAAGGATGTTCTGTTGCTGGATGTGACACCCCTGTCTCTTGGTATCGAAACCCTGGGTGGCGTCATGACCAAGCTGATTGAAAAGAACACCACGATTCCAACCAAGGCGAACCAGGTGTTCTCAACGGCTGATGACAACCAGAGTGCGGTAACGGTACATGTCCTGCAGGGCGAGCGCGAGCAGGCGGCAGCGAATAAATCATTGGGTCGTTTTGATTTATCTGATATTCCACCGGCACCGCGTGGCGTCCCACAAATCGAAGTGACCTTTGATATCGACGCTAACGGTATTCTGAATGTGTCAGCAAAAGATAAAGGTACCGGTAAGGAACAGTCGATTGTGATTAAGGCCTCCAGTGGTCTGTCCGACGACGAAGTCGAAAAGATGGTCAAGGATGCCGAGGCGCATGCCGAGGAAGACAAGAAGTTCCAGGAGCTGGTAGGGGTTCGCAACCAGGCGGATACCCTGATTCACGCAACCAGGAAATCCATGGAAGAAATGGGTGATGACAAGCTTGAAGCGGGTGAAAAGGAAAGTATCGAATCTGCTATCAAGGAACTGGAAGAAGCAATGAAAGGTGATGATAAGGATGCCATCGAAGCCAAGACCAAGGCCCTGACCGATGCGTCAGCGAAAATGGCTGAGCGTCTTTATGCTGAAAAAGGCCAGCAGCCAGGTGCACAGCCCGGTGCTGAAGCGGCTGGGGCCGATGCTTCCGCCAACCCGGAAAGCAGCGATGACGTCGTCGACGCCGAGTTCGAAGAGGTGGATGACGCCAAGAAGTAACCGTCACCATGTAGCTGTATAAAACGAACAGGCGTGTCCTTAAACCAAGGTCGCGCCTGTTTCGTGTGGCAGTTATAGAGATGCGTTGTAATCAGAGAATGGCTATCCAGGTTTAGATGCTGTCTATACATTCTTATAGACAAGACAAAACCCGCCGATAGTGTTTAAAGTAATAATTAATCGAGTTAATAAAATTTAAAGATACAACAATGTCAAAACGCGACTATTACGAAGTATTGGGCCTCAGCAAGGGTGCCAGTGAGGCAGAAATCAAGAAGGCCTATAAAAGTGCTGCAATGAAATATCACCCGGATCGTAACCCGGACGATAAGGATGCAGAGAATAAATTCAAGGAAGCCGGCGAAGCCTATGCGATATTAAGTGATCCAGAGAAAAAGGCGGCCTATGATCAATTTGGTCACGCCGGTGTTGAGGGCGCCGGTATGGGCGGCGCCGGTGGCTTTGGTGGTGGTGCCAGTTTCTCGGATATTTTTGGCGACGTGTTCGGTGACATCTTTGGCGGTGGGCGTGCCGGTGGTGGGCGTGGCGGTGCCCGCGGCTATCGTGGCGATGACCTGCAATACAACCTGGAACTCAACCTGGAAGAGGCCGTGGCCGGCACCAAAGTCGACATTCGGATTCCCACCCATGTGAAATGTGAAACCTGTGATGGTTCCGGTGCAAAAAAGGGCACGACCCCGACGACCTGTACGACCTGTGGTGGTGTTGGCCAGGTGCGCATGCAACAGGGATTCTTCTCCTTGCAGCAGACATGTCCCCGCTGTCATGGCAAGGGCAAGATGATTACCGACCCCTGCGAGACCTGTCATGGTCAGGGACGCGTTCAAAAACACAAGACCCTTTCCGTGAAGATTCCTGCGGGCGTCGATAACGGGGATCGGATTCGCCTGAGTGGTGAGGGTGAAGCCGGCGAACATGGTGGACCTGCCGGAGATTTATATGTCCTGATCACCGTCCGACCCCACTCGATATTCGAACGGGATGGCAATGACCTGTTTTGTGAGGTACCCATTAATATGGCCACCGCGGCCCTGGGCGGTGAACTGGAAGTCCCCACCCTGAATGGGCGGGTCAAGCTGAAAATCCCGGCCGAAACCCAAAGTGGTAAGCTATTCCGTCTGCGTGGTAAAGGCGTGAAATCGGTGCGAAGTGGTGGGCAGGGAGACCTGTTGTGTCGGGTAAACGTTGAAACCCCGGTCAATCTGACCAAAAAGCAAAAAGAGTTACTGGAAACGTTCAATCAGTCACTCCGGGATGACAGTGTTGAGCACAGTCCGAGGAGTTCTAACTGGCTGGATGGGGTAAAAAAATTCTTTGAAGATATGAAGTTTTAAGCTATTTTGCCGATTATAAATAAGAATGAGGGCACTGAGCAATAATTGCCCATTTTGAATCAGGTGTCTCAGACCGGTATTCAGTTGTTTAGATAGGGGCGAATAGGCAGAATGGGCTTACTCGATGATCTAAAAAATCAGGCAGACAGCAAGCGGGCTTCTGAACAGGATGAAGCTGCCCGCAAGGCTGAGCGCGAGCAGTTTTATCGCGAAAAGATTCTGCCGCGCATGATCAAGGCCTACCAGTTCTTCAACGAACTCATCGAACATCTCAACTACGTTAATCTTGAAACTATTGTTAACTATCCACTGCTAGCGGATGGCAAGCTCCAGCCATTACGCCAGGAAGGCTATAAAGTTGTTATTGATAGCTCAAAGGCACTGAAACGCATCGATGTTTCCATGGAAGGGGTGCTGGATAACCCCATTGAGTTCGAGATCTTTGGTATGGATGCGGTGATGAAACATGCCGACCGTATCGAGCGTTATTCCTTCCGCCACGATCGGAAGGACAAAAAAGATCCCGCCAGTATGGAAACGGTATCGGCCAGGTTTATCCTGCAGGGACCGCTGCCATTAAAGGTCACTATCGAGGCGGATGTGGATGAAAGCAAGCTTATCGTGACAGTCCGCAACTTCAATGAGCCTGGCTTTACCAAGTACACCCTGAGCGTCGAACAGTTCAGCGACGAATTCCTGGATCAGCTCGGCAAGTTTGTCTTACGCAAAGAAGACAGGCTATTTGGTAAAAGTGAAGAACTCTCGGAAGCAGCCAAGAAACAACTCCGTGACCGGATGATTGTCGAAGCACGGCTGCGTGAGCAGGAGTTGCTTGAAGCAGAAGAAAGACGCAAGGCGGAAGAAGAGGCGGAACGGCAGAAATCAGCCAAGGAACAATTCAAGCGGGTGGTCAATACGACCGTTGCGCAGAGCAAGGAAAATCTCAAAACCCGGGTGAGCCAGGGTAAAGAAAGCCTGAAAGGCATGTTCACTAAGTTGAAAAAACAGGCGGGTCTTGATTCAACTGCGCCATCGCCTTCTGAGCAACCGGCTACCGCTTCACCGCAAGTCCAGGCTCCGGTGCCACCGGTTACGGCAAAGCCACAGGCAGCAAAACCTGCCGCAGCCGCTGCAGCGACAACGGCAAAAACACCGGGAGCTGTTACAGCCACAGCAACAATACCAGGCCAACAGGTACCGGTGCCTCCGGTCCAGGCTGCAACACAACAGACGCAACAGGTTGAGGCTAATACAGCCCCCCCCAAAAAACCGATTGCAACCCCGGCAGCAACAGATAAACCGGTGTCTGATCCGACTGATGCTACGAAAACAGCTAACCCGTTTTTGCCTTCCAGCTATCTTTCCAGGCAGAAAGCAAAAAATGTTACACCGTCAGCAGGGCAGACCGATTCCAAACCAGAAGATTACATCATGTCGGCACCCATCAAGACTGCCGCGCCCAATCCAACCCGGCATCCGCAGAAGTCGCTATCATCAAAACCCAATCCATTTTTAAAACCAGAAGATCTTGAAGAGGTAGCGGCTGCAGCGAATCCCGCTGATCCTGATGCCGAGGGATCAGCATCATCAACGGAAACGCCAATCCAGAAAAAACCGGTGTTAAAACCAGGCGAGTTGAACACGAGTCTCGCGGATGAGCTTGTCCAGGCTAAGCTGAACAAGCAGCAGGATGAACAAGCGTCTGATGAAAGCAAACCAACAGAATCAACAGCTGCGACAGAACCTGCAGACAATCCTTTTTTAACATCGGCGGGAGTGGATACAGAATTGTCTGCCCAGACCAGAGTAAGCCAGGCAACTCAAAAGCCTGAGTCAAACTCATCATCAGTCTCGCCTGTGTCTGCAACGGCTAAAGCGAATCCAGGATTAAAACAGGGTGGATTAAAACAAGCTGAGCTGAATGCGACGAAGACTTCCAGTCTAATCAATCAGCCGAAAGAGAAAAACGCGAACGCACAAACCAACAATCTTCATTTGCAGTCGGAAGCCAGTCAGACGAACGTGCCAGCAAATCCAGCTCAAGTCTCTGCCGCTGCTAAAGACATAAAACCAACAACGCCGAGCGAAACAGATGAAGCCGCGGTCACGAGACAAAATCCGGCCCTGGAGCTAGCACCGATTGAATCCGAGGCGGCAGCGGGTCCGACTGATGAGGCGGTAAGGCAGGCAAAGGAACCTGCAAAACCCCACGAGGTGGATGAAGCTGCGATCACAACCCAAAACCCGGCTTTGGAACTGGCGCCTGTTGATACGGCACCGGTAGAGGGTCCTGCTGATGAGAGTGAGCTAGAGGTTGAAGCTGAGATACCAGCCGATGTAGCAAATGATCCTGCGATCAGCACGCAAAATCCCGACTTGCAACAGGAACTCCTGGAAGCCGATCGGCTATTGAGTATGGCACAAACTTCGGTTGAACCCGACAAACAACAGGCGCCTGCCGAGCAGGCCGACCCGTCAACGGTTCGCACGAAAAGTCCGGCTTTAGAACAGGATGAAGTGAATAGAGGATCATCCAACCCCCAAGCGCCCACCCAGAACCAGCAAGCATCTCAACACGATGCTCACCCAGCAACCGCCGACCCCACAGAAATCCTGTCATTAGAACAGGAAGAACTTGATATCGATATTTCAGCCAATTTGAATCCAGCCATCGCACCTGACGATTCTGAAGAAAAGTCATAGTCTAAATCTGCATTGAGATTGATATAGGCAGGCAAAAGCGCCTATCATTCCGGTTCTGACGACAACTTAAAAAAACAGGAATGTCATGACACGCATAGCAATAACCGGAGCCGCCGGTCGTATGGGACGTGCGCTTACCGAGGCAATCCAGCAATCCGCATCCGCTCAACTGACTGTCGCCCTGGAACGGCCCGGGAGTACAGTGATCGGATCGGATGCGGGCGAATTGTCCGGGTTGGGTACCCTGGGCGTTATATTGGTCGATGACATCAGAACGGTGGTGGATGATTTTGACGTGCTGATTGATTTTACCCGCCCGGATGTCACCGAAGCGAATCTTGAAGCATGCCTGGATGCGGAGAAGAAAATTGTTATCGGCACAACCGGGTTTAGTGACAAACAAAAAGACTTTATTCAGACCGCCGCTGACAAAATTGGTATTGTCTTTGCTCCCAATATGAGTGTCGGTGTCAACCTGTGTTTTAAACTGCTGGATATCGCGGCACGGGTAATGGGTAACGACACTGATATTGAAG
>JASFLV010000193.1:0-5880 GCA_050117915.1 Thioalkalispiraceae bacterium
CCTGATTGTCACAGAGGGGAGTTTTCATGGCCGAACCCTGGCCACGCTAACGGCCACCGGCAATCCAAAGATACAGGCTGGCTTTGAACCGCTGGTCAGTGGCTTTGAGCGAGTTCCCTATAATGATATCAGTGCAATCGAAACCCTTGCCGGAACAAATAAAGATATCGTCGGTGTCATGCTCGAACCCATTACTGGTGAGGGAGGCATCCGGATTCCTGACCCTGCTTACCTGAACCAACTGCGTCAGTTATGTGATCAACATGGCTGGTTATTGATTGTGGATGAAATTCAAAGCGGCATGGGCAGAACCGGACGCTGGTTTGCACATCAACATAATAATATTCAACCCGATATCATGACCCTGGCCAAGGCACTTGGCAATGGCGTACCCATCGGGGCCTGTCTGGCACGCGGCAAAGCCGCAAGCTTATTTCAGCCTGGCTCTCACGGTTCTACCTATGGCGGTAATCCACTGGCCTGTCGTGCGGCGTTAACGGTGATTGATGTGATTAACAAGAACCATTATCTGAAGCACAATCTGGAACTGGGTGAGTATTTCCTTAACGGTTTCAAAGCAAAATTTGAAGGTTTAGATGGTGTGCGTGAGATTCGCGGTAAGGGACTGATGCTGGCCATTGAACTGGAAAAACCCTGTGCGGAACTGGTAACAGACTGCCTCGCCAGGGGGCTGTTAATCAATGTCACGGCCGGCAATGTGATTCGCCTGTTACCGCCTTACATACTGAGTAACGAGCAGGCCGATCGGGTTATCGAAACAGTTGCTGCTGCCGTTACAACATTCTTACAGAATAATAAAGGCTAGGATATGACTCAGCACTTTTTAACTTTACTCGATATTGGTAAGACACAGATACATAGTCTAATCGACCGTGCCATTGAGCTTAAGAAAATGCAAAAGTCGGGTGAACCTCATGAATATTTCAAAAATCATGTGATGGGAATGATCTTTGATAAATCATCCACCCGTACCCGCGTGTCATTCGAGACCGGCATAACCCACTTCGGCGGCAATGCCATCTTCCTGTCGCCACGTGATACCCAGCTTGGACGGGGTGAGCCGATTGAAGACAGTGCACGCGTATTATCCCGGATGGTCGACATCGTCATGATTCGTACTTACAAGCACGAAACGATTGAGCTGTTCGCTGAATATTCACAGGTACCGGTGATCAATGCGCTGACCGATATGTATCACCCTTGCCAGTTACTGGCTGATATACAAACCTATGTCGAACAACGCGGTAGCATTAAAGACAAGACGGTAACCTGGATAGGTGATGGCAACAACATGTGTCATTCTTATATCAATGCCGCAATTCAATTTGATTTCAACCTGAATATTGCAACCCCCAAAGGCTTTGAGCCAGATCAAAGCATTATGCGTAAAGCCGGTGATAGAGTTCAGTTGACCCACGACCCCAGGGCGGCCAGTGAAAAAGCGGATATCATCACCACCGATGTCTGGGCCAGCATGGGTCAGGAAGGTGAACAGGACACCCGCGCCGGTGTCTTTGCCAGTTTTCAGGTAGATCAAACGTTAATGAATCTCGCCAATAAGGATGTCATGTTTATGCATTGCCTACCTGCTCATCGAGGCGAAGAAGTCACCGCCGAGGTTATCGATGGACCACAAAGTGTTGTCTGGGACCAGGCCGAGAATCGCCTGCATGCCCAGAAAGCGTTGGTTGAGTTTTTGCTGAACTCCAAATAACAAGTTGGATTTAAGTGCGCTTTTACAGTGAGCATGCTATATATTTATCATGTCAGTTACAAAATCCCTGAATAAGTCATTATTGCAGACGACTACAGGAAAGCAGGAGTTGGGGCGATGCAGAAAACCAAAGTCGGGGCGAGCATCTCATATCTTTTTGAAAGTCCTGGATTCCCGCCTCCGCAGGAATGACGGCACGGCACTTGAACAGTGCTTCGTTAAATATTTTCTTTTACTTATCTTAGGTATTTTCATACTGCCTGCTAGCCTGGTTGCAGGGCCACTTGAAGAAGGTCATGACGCCTTTGACAGGGAACAATACCAGCGCGCCTATCAACTCTGGCGACCCCTAGCTGAACAGGGTGACCCGGAAGCGCAATACAATATCGGCCTGCTATTTATGAACGGCAACGGCGTCGAACAAAATGAGCGTACTGCCCTGCACTGGTTTACCCGTGCCGGTGAACAGGGGTTGGCAGACGCACAATATAATGCCGGTGTGTTGTTCTATACTGGCAAAGGTGTTTATCCCGATAACAAATCGGCCATAGAATGGTGGCAACTGGCCGCCAACCAGGGCCACCCCAATGCACAAAACAACCTGGCCATCATGCATGCCTTTGCCTATGGCACGAAGAGGGACCCGGATCAGGCCATCAAGCTATGGACGGCGGCAGCAAAGCAGGGCCACCCCGATGCGATCAATTCTCTGATCAGTGCTTATAGTGGTGCAATTGCAGGTTTTAGTAAAGATCTAAAAAAGGCTGAATATTGGCTAGACAAAAAGCCTACTGAACCAGTCATAAAAAAATAAGCCCGGCAGTGTGCCGGGCTAAACCTAACCTCATTTCCGTATTCACATTACAGGCGCAGCGGCTACTTCCTGTAGCCACTGCTTCCATGCCCAACATTGTTATTCTTGAGTACTTACTAAAACAGGGATTAGAACTTGTAAACCAGACCAACACCTAGGAAAGAATCCTCTAATGTAGTTGTACCTGCTTGTTCTTCTTCCAGGTTAGAGTACATGACATAACCCTTGGTCTTTTTATCGAACTTGTGGTCATAACCCACAGCCATTAAGGTCCCTTCCAGTGGATTTGCCTGGTTGTCTTCCACTTCGATGTACTGGGCCTTGATCTTGCCGCTGCCACCCACTTTCATGTTAAAGCTTAGACCAATCCAGTCTTCCTTAGCTGCCGCAGTATCAGGCGCTTCAACACCGCTTTGTACCAGGGCACCGATTTGCATATTGCCAAACTTGTAGGTACCAACAACACGAGTTAGAGAGTCTTCTGCTGCATTTGCAACATCATTGGCATAGCTGTCCTGGGCAACCATCACATGAATTGGACCTTTCGAATAACCAATCGCAGCTGAGATAGTATCAGCAGGGCCGTCATCGCCATTTGCTGCTGCATTTTGCTCGCCTGGAATTAAGGCAACCTGGTATTTAAAACCATTATTGCTGCCCAGGTAAGCCAGTACGTTGTCCAAACGGTTTTCGCCATCTTCATCACCAGCATTTTTCAGGTCGGCATCTGTATCACCAAACTGATCAAACTTGCCCTGAGCCATTTTCAGAGGCGTATCATGGCGACCGAAGCGTACTTCACCAAAGCCACCTTTCATGCCGAGATACATGTTACGACGATCCAGTGCTGCATCAGCACCTTGCTCATAGTCAATCTGCCATTCGAATTTATAAATAACTGCAAGACTACCACCCAGGTCACGTTGACCCTTGATGCCAAAGCGAGAGGCATGACTCCGCAGTTGCCAGTTATCGACAGTGGTAGTACCGCCGACTTTTGTTTCTTTTGAGCCATAAGACAGATGAGCTTTACCATATACGGTAGGTGTTCCATCATTTTTCTTATCCGCTGCATAACCGGCAGCAGGAATGGTCAGGGCACCCATAACAGCAAGTGCAATTATTTTCTTTTTCATAATTTCTCCCAGAGAGTTGTTGAAATACAACAATGTTGTCTAAAAAACATCGTGGGAGAATGATGTCTGCAAATTATTTAACTTTCATGAAACAAACATGACAGTTTTATGATCAGCTGTCTCGGCGCACGGGGTGCAATTGTTCAACTGATGTTTCTTATAATGCTGCTGTCCAGTATAAAAAGAACAAAATTCATGCAATATTTCTGTCACTTTTCTAAATGAGATTTGTTATCATTTAGAATAGTAGCAAGGAAACCCCATGAAACCCGTCCTGGATGTTAAAAATATAGAATGTCAGTACCGCAACCACGTCGCCGTACATGATGTTTCATTACATATCAATGAAGGCAACTTGCTGTGCCTGTTAGGACCTAGCGGTTGCGGTAAAACAACGGTGCTGAGAGCCATTGCAGGCTTCGAACCGGTGACCCGGGGGGAGATCCACTTACGCGATCAGGTGGTTTCTTCACCTGCTTATACTGTGCCACCGGAAAATCGCAGGATCGGCATGGTGTTTCAGGATTATGCACTGTTTCCGCATATGAACGTGTATGACAACGTGGCATTCGGCCTGCGCGATATGAAAAACCAGGACCGTAACAAACGGGTCAATGAAATCCTCGCGGTAGTCGACCTGGCCAGTTATGGCGATCGTTATATTCATGAGCTCTCAGGCGGCCAGCAACAACGGATTGCCCTGGCCCGTGCCCTGGCACCCAAACCCGACCTGATCCTGATGGATGAACCCTTTTCCAACCTGGATGTGGAGATGCGTGAATATCTTAGCCAGGAAGTGCGCCAGATCCTCAAATCACAAGGTGCCACCGGAATTTTAGTCACCCATGATCAGCTGGAGGCCTTTTCCTTCGGAGATCATATTAGTGTGATGAACCAAGGTGAGATTGTTCAGTATGATACTGCCTATAACCTCTATCACTCGCCGGACAATTTCTTCGTTGCTGACTTTATTGGCCAGGGTGTGTTCCTCGCTGGCACCTTGCTCGCCCCGGATAAGGTCGAAACACCGCTCGGTGTGATTGCCGGTGACCGTGCCTATGACTGGCCACGTGGAACCCAGGTCAAGCTATTGATCCGGCCTGATGATATTGTCCCGGATGAGGAAGGTGAACTGAAGGCAGAGGTATCAAAAAAGGCATTCAAGGGGGCGGAAATTCTTTATACCCTGAAACTTCCAACCGGAATTGACGTGCTATCACTCTTTCCCAGCCATCATGATCACGAAATTGGCGAACAGGTTAAGATCCGCTTTGCACCGGATCACATGGTGGCATTTAAAGCTGACTAACCGCTAGTCATCTTTATGGCTGTCGCGTGCTTCTTTCTCGACCTGCTCCGAACTAATATGCCGTACATCCTTGCCTTTAACCAGGTAGATCACATATTCACATATATTTCTGGCCCGATCGCCAATTCGCTCCAGGGCGCGGGCTGACCACATCACACCAATCACCCGCGGAATAGAACGTGGATCTTCCATCATATAGGTCATCAGCTGGCGCAAGATACTTTCATATTCCTGATCCACCTTTTTATCCTGTGCAGCGATCTTCACCGCCGCTTCTGCATCCATCCGGGCGAATGCATCCAGGGCATCATGCAGGATCTTTTGTACTCGCTCGCCCATATGGCCAATCCCGACTAATGCCTTACTCTCTTTTGAATCTGCCTCAGAGAATTGCAGCGCCATACGACCAACCCGTTCAGCTTCATCGCCAATCCGTTCTAAATCGGTAATGGTCTTGATCACTGCTAATATCAAACGTAAATCACTGGCAGCCGGCTGGCGCCTGGCCAGGACCGTTGTACATTCTTCATCGATGTCAACTTCCAGCCGGTTAACTTTATAATCATTGGTAACAACCACCTCGGCCAGGCTCATATCCTTGGTAGTCAGCGCCATGATTGCATCGCCCAGTTGCTGTTCGACAATTCCGCCCATTTGCATTACCCGGGTACGGATGTCTTCCAGTTCCTGATTGAACTGTTGGGAAATATGGTGACCTATATCTGCTTTTTCCATGACTCTGCCTTTAACGGTGTATCCGTTTGCTTAAATTTGTTAAGACTTACACATCATTATCCATAACGACCGGTTATATAATCTTCCGTCTGCTTTTCAGATGGATTGGTAAACAGGGTATCGGTATCCGCATGCTCGATTAACTTACCCA
>JASFLV010000194.1:0-5870 GCA_050117915.1 Thioalkalispiraceae bacterium
TTGTTTTACGCTAATTGATTGTACACAGGGAGTCGTTATGGCGGAAACCAACGAGACTGTCTCATTACCTGAGCCAGCACTGTCCGGTGATAGCTCACTTGAAAAATTGTTAAGCCAACGCCGTTCGGTTCGGGAATATTTGGATACTGCGTTATCATCATCCGAAGTTGGTCAACTACTCTGGGCAGCACAAGGTGTCACCCATTCTCAGGGATATAGAACCGCTCCATCAGCCGGGGCCTTATATCCACTGGAACTCTATCTGCTCGTTGGCCATGTTGATGGTATTACCAAAGGGATTTACCATTACCACCCCGGCCATCATTACCTTACTAGAGTGAGTGCTGACGATGTACGTAAAGATTTAGTGAAGGTGGCCTTGTCGCAGTCCTGGATAGAGCAGGCACCTGTTGTTATTGTGTTTACCGCAGTCTATGCGCGTACCCAGAAAAAATATGGCAAACGTGGCAAACGGTATGTACATATAGAGGTCGGGCATGCTGCCGAGAATCTCTTCCTGCAATCCGAGGCATTGGGACTGGCGACTGTCGTGGTAGGCGCATTTGATGATGATGGTGTCACTGAGGTGATGCAAATTCCCGCTGACCATGTGCCACTCTTGTTAATGCCAGTTGGGCGTAAATGATCAGATGAAACTCCTGCTTGTTACTATTATCTGTTTAAGCATCATTGGCTGTGAACGCACAGAACAAGATGCATCAAATGCTGAGGTGATAGTAACAGTTTGGGCACATGCCGGGCAGGCGGGTGAACGCCAGGTTACTGAACAGCAGTTACAGGCTTTTGAGCGATCAAATGACGATATACAGATCAAATTGACTTTTATCCCGGAACGTTCCTACAATGCCCAGGTGCAGGCAGCAGCGATTGCCGGAGAATTACCTGACCTACTGGAATTTGATGGACCCTATCTTTATAACTATGCCTGGCAGGGTCACCTGCAACCGCTTGAAGATCTGCTGACAAAAGAGTTACAACAGGATCTATTGCCATCTATTATTAAGCAAGGAACCTATCAAGGGCACTTGTATGGGATTGGTAGTTTTGATTCGGGACTTGCTTTATACGCCCGCCGCAGTATCTTAAATAAGATCAATGCCCGGATTCCTGCGCACCCTGCACAAGCCTGGAGTATTAAAGAATTTGAGCAGATATTATTAAAGCTATCCGAAATAGATGACGATGGCGCAGTGCTCGATCTTAAGCTCAATTACCCGGATGAATGGTTCAGTTTTGGTTTCTCACCCGTGTTGCAATCGGCGGGTGGCGATCTCATTGATCGAAATGATTATCAGGTCGCGGATGGCGTATTGAACGGTGAAGCCTCTGTTTCTGCCATGCGATCGATACAGAACTGGATTAGCGCGGGTCATGTTGATCCGAATGTGGATGATGCGGCCTTTGTAAGCGGGCGGGTTGCTCTGTCCTGGTCCGGGCATTGGGAATACCAGCGTTATCATGATGCATTTGGTGATGATCTGGTATTAGTACCCTTACCCGACTTTGGTCAGGGTAGCCGCACCGGCCAGGGTTCCTGGGTATGGGGTATATCCAAAAGGACAAAGGTCACTAGCCAGGCAGTCAGGCTGATGACTTATCTGCTACAAGTAGAACAGATCCTTGCTGTAACGAAGGCAAATGGTGCGGTTCCAGCTACGCGCAGTGCGATTGATCAATCCCGCCTGTATAAACGGGGCGGGCCATTACATTTATTCGTTGTGCAGCTTGCTGAAGCTTACGCGATACCCAGGCCACGAACCCCAGCCTATCCTGTGATAAGTGCAAGTTTCCGTCAGGCCTTTGCCGATATTCGAAATGGTAGGAATGTACAACAGGCTCTGTCTGACGCGGCTGCACAGATTGATGAAGATATCCGTGATAATCGTGGTTATCCAGTCATTCATAGTCAATAACCAAGTATCATAATTATATGCAAACACGCGCACTCATCTCAGCCGGCATTTTGTTTAGTTTGCCAGCTCTGGTCGGGTTACTGGTGTTTGTCGCCATTCCGTTTGTATTGGCCATCGGTTTATCCTTTACCAACCTGCGTCTCGGTTCACCATTGCCGATAGAATTTGTTGGTTTCACCCAGTTTACCCGCCTATTCAATGACCCGGTATTTACTCGCGCGTTACTTAACAACCTTTTATTCACAGTGCTAGTCGTGCCCATCCAGACATTATTGGCATTGGGTCTTGCGTTGTTGCTCCACCAGCCACTAAAGGGGCGGGCATTGTTCCGGACTTTGTTTTTTATGCCGGTGGTTTTCCCCTTGTCCCTGGTCTCGGTCGTGTGGATTCTTATTTATGCCCCGGGTCCTGATGGGATGTTAAATAGCTTTATCGAGATGATAAGTTTCGGTCATTGGCAGCCGCGTGATTTTCTACACGATCCCTGGTTTGCGCTACCTGCTATTATGCTTACCTCTATCTGGCAAGGGGTGGGATTTCAAATGGTGATCCTGTTGGCCGCCTTACAGGGTATACCTGATGAGTTGTATGAAGCAGCACAAATCGACGCTGCAAGCCGTTGGCAGCGTTTCTGGTTTATAACCTTACCACAACTTCGGAATGCATTAATTTTTGTCATGCTGGTGACTACGATCCTGGCATTCCGTTTGTTTGAACAGGTTCAAATTATGACTCATGGTGGGCCACGTAATTCAACAACAACAGTCATGTATGAGGCAGTGCAGGCGGCTTTTACGCGACAACAGGTTGCCAGGGGTGCAGCAATTACGGTGATCTTTTTTCTGCTAGTGTTGATTGTTACTGTATTGCAACGTCGTTTTGCACAACAGGAGCGTTTATGAAGTTGAAGCGTCTTATTTCAGTTGCTTTGATTTATAGTACGCTAACAATATTAGCCTTGCTTATCATCTCGCCCATCCTGATGATGTTGTTAGGCAGTCTCAAACCGGAATCACGCGTATTGCTGGAGGCAGGCAGTATTCAGGCTTTTATTCCCGGTGCATGGGATATGCGGAATTACCTTGATGTTTTTAAACGGGTCGATTTTGCTCGCTACTTGCTCAATTCTGTCTTTATTACTGGTATGGTTGTAGTAACAGGGTTGGTGGTAAACAGTATGGCAGGTTATGCCTTTGCCCGGCTTGACTGGCCGGGACGAAGAGTTTTATTTTCGTTTGTATTGGCCATCCTGATTTTGCCGTTAGAGGCTATAGCGGTACCCTTATTTTATCAGGTGACCTTGTTTGGCTGGCGTGATACCTACCTGGTGCAGATTGTGCCATTTATTGCCAATGCCTTTTCGATATATTTGTTTTACACCTTTTTTATTGGTTTGCCACGTGGACTGGAAGAGGCAGCAAGGATTGACGGTGCCGGGGTATGGCGTACTTTTCTCATGATTATTGTACCCAATTGTAAACCAGTGTTTGCGACGGTTGCGATCCTGACCTTTCTTATTCAGTGGGGCGTATTCCTTTGGCCTTTGATGGTTACCAGTGGTGATGATGTGCGACCATTGCCACTCGCCATAGCTACTTTTTATAGTTTGCCACCATTGCAATGGGGAGATATCTTCGCCTTTGGTGTCATGATGGTCTTACCGATTTTATTAGTTTTCCTGTTCTTTCAGCGCTGGTTTATCCGTGGCGTCGTCGCAACGGGTATCAAAGGATAACTAATGGCCAGCGTGGAGTATATTAATGTTACAAAATGCTTCGACAATCGCGCCGAAGCGCTTGTTGACTTTAACTTGAAAGTCAAAGATGGCGAATTAATGGTGCTGGTTGGACCTTCTGGTTGTGGTAAATCTACTGCCTTACGTTTATTGGCAGGATTAGAAACAGTAACTAGTGGTGAACTGTTGATTGATGACACGACTGTAAATGAGGCAACACCACAACAACGCAATATCGCCATGGTATTCCAGAATTATGCATTGTATCCACATATGACCGTACAGCATAACCTGGACTTTCCGCTGCGGATGATGAAACTTTCTAGCAATGAGATAGATAAACGTATTCGCTGGGCTGCCGATTTATTAAAGTTGACTGAGGTGTTGGGCCGTAAGCCAAACCAGTTGTCGGGTGGGCAACGGCAACGTGTCGCAATGGGGCGTGCGATTGTCCGTGAACCCAAAGTTTTCCTGATGGATGAACCTCTTTCAAACCTGGATGCCAAGCTACGCGTGCAAATCCGAACCGAGATTGCAGCACTACAACGACGACTTGATATTACCACATTGTATGTCACGCATGATCAGGTTGAGGCAATGACGCTGGGGGATCGGGTTGCCGTGATCAACTCAGGCAGATTGCAGCAAGTCGATAATCCCCAGAAACTCTACGAACATCCGGCTAATATCTTTGTCGCACAGTTTATTGGTAGTCCGGGTATGAATATATTAGCTAGTCGCTTGCAGAAAGGTGATAAAGGTCTGGTAGTCGAGTTTGCTGGTCAATGGCTGGAACTGACGGACAATAGCAGGTCAAGTCTTGATAGATTGTCCCAATACCTGGAACAGCCCATATATATTGGTTTACGACCAGAAGCAATTAGCCTTGCCGATGCGGCTGAGGCCGAGGTGATCTTGCCATTGAAAACAATCGAAGCACTAGGACACGAACAATTGTTATATTTCGAGTTTGCCGAGGCAAAAGAGCAAAGTTTGGTAGTCAGAACGCAAGGCACACGATCGTATTCTCTTGCTGATCAGGTTCCCTTAACAATAAATAGTCAAGAATTATATTTTTTCAATCAGCAAGGGGAGGCGATCTATTAATATATTGCTATCAATTTACTAAAAATTTAGTTTTAAAAATACGTGAACACATTAACTATACTATAGTAAACGTAAACAATTAAAAGATTCGTTTAATTTTCAGGTTGGATATCATTAAGACGCTCATTGTCGCATATACAGCAGGCCAGATAATAAGTGACTCAGCTTTAAGCGTATACACGAAAAATAAAATCGGAAATAGCAGGCCATTGACAGTGATCGGCACACCTTCAAATCCTTTTCCATTGGAAATATTGTATCGTGCCAGGCGAAGCATGCCACAGACCACAAACAGGATAAGGATTAGTTCGATTCCAAGTCCAGGCTCACGTAATGCATGATATAAAGCGGCAGGAGCGAGCCCGAAGGAAACCAGGTCAGCGAGGGAGTCCAACTGCTTGCCGAATAAATTCTCCTGATGCATAAATTTAGCTACTTTGCCATCCAGAGTGTCCATTATAATGGCAAGTAGCATTAATAGTGACGCGGTTATATATTGCCCGCTGTAAGCAGAAAAAATTGCATGTACACCACAGAATAGATTACCTATGGTGAAAATATCAGCAACTTTTATGATTCGAAGAATGTTCATAGTTTTCGTAATTATTAGCACAGAAATATGTCACTTTTTTAACAACACAAATTCGGTCGCTTAAGGTATTGACCGTCATGATATTGTCATCAGATATGCATCACGTAGAAATATCGAATTTTTAATCTCTGAAAACACTGGAATGAACCTATAGGGAGATTAATATGACTCGTTCAAAGTATTTACGGTTGCAGATGATACTACTGGGAGTTTTAACCTTGATCCTGGGTGTGCAAATTGTGATTGCTGGTGAAACCGAACACAACAACAAGAAATATCACAAATACAAGAATTCAAAACAGATAGCAGTTCAATTGGGTCCACGCCCATTCTTTTTGGTAGATGATATGGAGGAAGGACCGCTCAAGGATGAGCTCAAAACATGTAAGAAAAAACGCTTCAAGCGCTCAGATTTTTCCATTGGCCATCGTGGTGCGCCACTCCAGTATCCAGAGCACACCAGAGAATCATATATGGCAGCTGCGCGAATGGGTGCGGGTAT
>JASFLV010000195.1:0-5870 GCA_050117915.1 Thioalkalispiraceae bacterium
CTGGTGAAAGCCATGGCCGGGGTGATCGATGCGATTGCCGATATCGCCCCCACGGCCTACGAGGAAAACCAGGAGCTGGGTATTTTAATAAAAGCGATCGGCCAGGACCGGACCACTCTCAGTAAGCGCATGACTACGTTACGCAGCACGCTGAATAACAAGCGTGACGAGGTGGCCAGGGAACTCTATAACGAAATGAAAGGCGAAGATGCCGAGCATTTATACTTAAAAGCCATCGAGGCGTTTTATCGCGAGAGCGGCCTGCGAGTCGACAAAGCCAAAATTGAATTTACCGAAGAGCTAGTGCGCGAGGCGATCGATCCTGTTCGCCGGCAACGCTGGCTGCGTTCACTCAAGGACGATCAACCGAGCGCCAAACTGGCCCAGGACCCGGGCGGGGTGCTGGAGTTTGTCGGCCACATGCTGACTCCGCGCTGGGGCACGCTGCTCGATTACCAGGATGCCTATACCAATCAGAGCGGCAGCTTCGGCTTGGATGCGGTGTTTTCTTCACTGGTTGACTTCGATTACTGGCTGGATTGCATTCCGCCTTCCGCGCGCCGCGATCAAATGAAACTGCACAGTCGCATGTCGCAGCTGTCCGGGGGCTACATGTTGCCCATCATCGCCTATAACCCCTGGACCGACCTCAAGCATAATGATGCCTCGCTCAAGCTAGTTCAGGAGGCGATCACTAATTACGGCTTTATCGGTGTGAAGATCTATCCGCCCAACGGCTTTTATCCATATGGCAATGCCAGCATCGACAACACCACCGAGCAACCGCGCCCACGGGATCTCGAGGCCCTCGATCAAAAACTCGAGGCCATGTTTGGCTGGTGTGCGGATCATCAGCTCCCGGTGATGGCGCATACCTCGCAATCCATGGGCAGTGATAACAAGGCCAACTTATTCGGCGGCCCCAAGGGCTGGGCGGCCCTGTTGCAACGACTCAGCAGTCAACAAAAAGTGCCGATTATCAACGCCGGGCATTTTGGTGGTGATGAGGGCGGTAACACCTGGACCACCGAGTTCGGCAGGCTGATGAACACGCCCGGTGGCCAGCATCTGTATGCCGACGTGGGCTACTGGGACCGGCTGCAACACTGCCAAACCCCCGACTGCCTGCAGATCAAGCGTATCAAGGGGGCGTTGACCGCCTCCAACCAACTCGCGAAAAACCGCATCATGTATGGCACTGACTGGCTGATGTCCTCCAAACAAACCGGCTGGCCTGACTATCCCTTCCTCGTGCAACAGCTACTCCAGGACCTGCTGCCCATGGACCGTTTTTTCTACCAGAACGCCCTGGAGTGCTTCGGCCTCAACCCCGGCGGGGCGCAGTACGACAAGATCAAAAAACGCTTCGAATCCGACCCCGGCGGCCTGCCGGACTGGCTGCCCAGTTAAGACCTAGCCGGGCGGCACCCGGACAGCCTGAGACGTTCATATATATAGTATGAACTAATAGCATTGATCGCTTGATCTTTATCCACTGGATAATCAGTTCATACCTTTTGTATAAAGCGATGACAGTGAATAAAAAAGTTAGACTCCCGTCGCTTTCATTGTGCAATAAATAATTCATATATACAGAATAATAATGTCATAAACGAACTCTAGACTTTCTGCATGTCAATGAGGAGGTCTAGATGTCTGTATATCTAGTTACGCGGGGAGAAGGAAATGTACCCGTTTATCGTCAAATCCGCGACGTTTTGCTGCGCGAAATCCAGGAGATCTATAAATCGGGGGATGCATTGCCGCCCGAAATGGACCTGGCTTCCCGTTTTGGTGTGAATCGCCATACCCTGCGTCGTGCGATTGATGAATTGGTTGCAGACGGCGTAGTAGAGCGGTGCCACGGTAAAGGGGTTTTTGTTCTAGAACCGGCTGTCAATTATGCCATTGGTAGTAAAACACGGTTTACCGAAACCCTGCAATCCCAGGGAAAGACTGCGACGAGCCGGGTTATAAAGAAGCAGTGTTTACCGGCACGCAAAAGTATTGCGGCCCGACTACAGATACTTGAGGGTGAAGATGTCCTGTATATTGAAACTCTGCGTAATGTTGAAAACAAACCTTTTTGCCTGATATCACACTACCTGCCGTTCAAATTATTTTCTGAAGTCTACGACAATTATATGTCGGGCTCGCTGCACGGGTTCCTGTCAGAAAAATGTGGTGTCGAGTTAAAACGTACAGAAAGTCTGGTGACCGCAATATTACCTTCAACTGACGATGCTAGTTTATTGAATATGCCAAGGCAGTCGCCGGTATTAAGAGTAAAGAGTTTAAACCTGGATGTTCAAACCAATAAGCCTGTCGAAATTGCGATAACACGGTTTAGAGGTGATGCAACACAATTATCAATCAAACCTTAACAATATAAATTACATGGAGAAAATAATGATTATTAAACGTTTAGTTACCGTAGCTGTTGCTATGGTCATGATAAATAGCGGGGCATTTGCGGTTGACTTGCCAGATGGAACAAAGGAGCGTCCTTTGCGCGTACTGATGATCCCTACGGACACGGGGACAAATGACATTACCCAGGACTATGCACCAGTCTTTAATGGTATTACAAAGCATTATGGTATTCATTTCGATATCAAGGCAGGCAGCAGCTATGCCGCAGTTGTAGAAGGCATCTGTAATAACCAGGCGGATATCGCGTGGTTCGGTGCAGTGACCTATGGCCAGGCAAAAGAAAAATGTGGTGTGGATCTTTTAGCGGTTGATGTTAAAAAAGGTGAATCATCTTATTATTCTGGCATCTTTGTAAAGAAAGGCACAAAAATTAGTGCACTTAGTGATCTCAGAGGCAAGCGTATGGCCTTTGGTAGCACGAACTCGACATCTTCGTTCAATTTCCCGGTTGCGATGTTAATTGCAGACGGTGTGAATCCTCCAAAAGAACTGAACAAGATTATTATTGCCGGTTCGCATTCAGCTTCAATTGCTGCTCTGGCCGAGGGTAAAGTCGATGCCGCAGCTGCCTCTTACAACTCCTTTGGTAAGGCCGTGAAAAAAGGTGCCATTGATCCCGCCAAGTTTGTACCGCTTGCAAAATCACAGCCGATTCCCAATCCGCCACTTGCCATGAACCACGGACTGGACAGCAACCTTAAGAAAAGACTGCGCGAAGCGTTTAATAATATTCACACAAAGATTGACCCATCAAAAATTCGTGGATATGGCGGCAAAAAGATTGATCGCTATGATGCCAACTTTGATGAGCAAAAACTATTTGACGCGTTGAAGAAACTGAATGCTGTCACGAAAGCAGTAAAGGCAGACATGTTAACTAAAGCTGGTGAGCGTTAATAGATAAGCAGGCAGGGGTGGCGAATCCTCGTCACCCCATGAAATGATAAAGTGGGGTGGAATATGTTGCAGTTCAAGTCAGTCAGCCGGGTCTATGATGACGGGACACGTGCTATCGATGATGTATCTTTACATATCGAGCAAGGTGAGTTTTGTGTCTTACTCGGGCCTTCAGGTGCCGGCAAGTCTACATTGATGAACCTGGTCAATGGTATGGTGGCGCCAAGCAGGGGCGATATCAGGCTTGGAGAATTAGCGTTATCGAAAAAAAACCTGTCAACCATTCAGCGCCGGATTGGCATGATTCATCAACAGTTACACCTCGTACCACGTTTATCCGTTCTGCACAATGTTCTGGCCGGGCTTTTACCCGAAGTGGGATTCTGGAAAAGCATAATTAAATCCTATCCCTCCAAAGATCAATTACGGGCCTTCGAACTGCTTTACGAAGTTGGCCTGGAGGAAAAGCATCTTAAACGACGTGCCTCCGAATTATCCGGTGGGCAACAACAGCGTGTCGCGATCGCGCGTGCCTTTATTTCACAACCGGACGTGGTCATCGCCGATGAACCCGTGGCGAGCCTGGATCCCGCGATGAGTCGTAGTGTACTGGAAAGCCTCAAATCAGCAGCCCGCCACCACAATGCGACAGTGATCTGTGCCTTGCATCAGCTTGAATACGCGCTTGAATTCGCAGACCGGATTATTGCCTTGCGCAAAGGCAAGGTATTTTTCGATGGCAAGCCTTCTGAACTGGACAAGCCAATGCAGGACAACCTGTATGAGTTTGAAAAGCAGAGCCATAAAACAAAAGAATTAGAGGCCGCATGAACACACAAGTTAATCAAACAGGTGATTGGCGGAACTGGGATGTTCACCGTGCCGTGACACCCAGGAATATCGTAATCATCTTTATTGCTTTTATTCTGCTTTCGATCTCGGCACACAATACTGAACTGGACAAAGCAGCCGTTGAAACGGGTAAAGCTTTTTTATCTTCGGTCGGCATTGGCGAATCAAAAGTCCTGGATGGTGCGATTCGTTTTGGCAGCAAGGCCTTCCCGATCCAGATATCGCAACGATCCGAAGTGACCCGCCTGGAAAATTTCGATCGGGATAATCTTCCCTGGTTTGCCTATATCGAAAAGGGTGAAAGCCGCGAATATGATGCATTGACTGACACATGGGAAGTCGAAGAGACGGAGTTTCTCGTTGAACCGATTGGCTACGCGCAAAAAGTTGCCTTCAAGATGTTAGAAACCATCGAGATGGGATTCTGGGGAACATTTATTTCCATTCTGATATCACTGCCGCTGGGTATCCTTGCCAGCAAGAATTATGCCCCCAGGCGATGGGTTTATTCCCTGGCTAGAGCCTGGCTGAGTTTTCACCGCGCCATGCCTGAACTGATTATTGCCCTGTTTTTAGTCTTAATGTATGGCTTCGGTCCGGTTGCCGGTGTCCTAGCACTCGCCATCCACACCAGCGGTGTGCTGGGTAAATTCTTTGCGGACGAAATAGAAAATGCACCGCGTGGACCACAACTGGCGCTCGGTGCCTCCGGTGCAGGCAGGCTCAAAGTACTTCGCTACGCGGTGTTTCCGCATGTTTATCCTGCATGGATTGCCTACGTGCAATACATCTTCGAACGCAACATTCGAACCGCGACCGTGCTGGGTATCGTCGGGGCAGGTGGCATCGGGATGGAATTAAAAGGTCGTTGGGATTTATTCGACTATAGTCATGTGTCGACTATTCTACTGGCCATTTTCATCACTGTACTCGCGCTTGAGTATGTTTCACAAAAACTAAGAAACAGTGTTCTATAGGCATGTCGTCAATGATTGCAAGAAATGATCTGGTCCGTTCACTGCTGGCCATACCACTAAAAGAATTGACAAGTGTAGTCAATGATCTAAAACAGGCATTTGAAGTCAGGCCGGTATCGCTTTCGACATCGGGACTGGGAATGTTGAAGCTGAAGGATTCTGCTTTTCACGAACCGTTTTACCTTGGCGAATTCCCGCTGGTATCCGCCTGGCTGGAAGTAAAGTCGAAAACAGGCGAAACAGTGCAGGGCGCTGCGTATGTAATGGACGATCAAAAGGAACTCGCCGAAATGCTGGCATTATGTGATGCCGTGCATTCGGCCAGGCTGCCTGGCTATGAAAATGTCGAACAACTGGCATTGAAAGGCATGTCAGCCATCGAAAAACGTCATCACGAACGAAAACAGATCCTCGCACATACCAAAGTGGAATTTTCGTTACTGGATGAAGTGGAGGATGAAGATGTTTGACGTTGATTCTATGTGGCAGCCAGAACATCAGCAACAAAAGTTCAGGTTATTGCTTGAAGCCATGTCACGCCCCGGGCAGTGTTTTACCCTGCTCAATGAACCGAATGCACAGCTTTGTATGCTTTCGGTTCTGGCGACAGTACTGGATGCCGAAGTAACCTTGTCCGATCCCCATGATCTATTGAAGGACGAATACTGGTTGATGTTGCAGGCCAAACCGACCATGCCGGAAAAAGCGGAT
>JASFLV010000196.1:0-5866 GCA_050117915.1 Thioalkalispiraceae bacterium
GGCGGCTGTCACTACGGCTATGAATGATCCCAACTTCCTGAATGTCAAAGTCAAGAATATGGTCCTTCCCTGGACCAATGAAGAGCAAACGGTATTTGCTCCGCTGAATGACACCGCAGCAACCATCATCGGTTATATCCGCGATGGTAAGGATTTCCGCGGTGTTTTATACGATAACGTGATTTACACCGGCAATGACGGCAGCCTGCCAGCTTATTCCAATAATAATAATGACCACTATATCCAGATGGAACACCGTAATCTGAATTTACGCACGGTTTTACAGGAGCAGCTCCAGTCCAATGTCACGGGTTACCCGCTTGAGGCCATTGCCGGGGTATCGACGACTCGCCAGAGTGCCCGTGCCTTTATGTATGCCGGTACTAACCGTGCGCTGTTCCGCTTCACCCTCATGAACTATCTGTGTACCGACCTGGAACAGATTAAAGATATCACCCGTACCAACAATTACATCCGTCAGGATGTCTCACGCAGCCCCGGCGGCGATAGCGAGATCTTTCTGAATAACTGTATCGGCTGTCACGCCGGCATGGATGGGATGGCTGGCGCCTATGCTTATCACACCTGGGGGCCGAATATCTTTGATGATGCCCTGGATGCAGATACCCAGTCCATGACCTATCTGACTACGGCCATCACTTACCCAATCGATGGTCAGGATATCGATACCCCAACCCGGGTCACCCGTAAACACCGCATCAATCCAACCAATTTCCCATATGGCTGGGTGACAACAGACGATAGCTGGACCAACTACTGGCGGACCGGTGTCAATGCGAAGCTCGGCTGGGGACAGGACCCCGCGTTAACGCCATCAAACGCGACACAGGCTGCCTATTCAAGCAGTGGTGCTGCCAACCTGGGACGCGAACTGGCTAATACCCAGGCCTTCGCCCGTTGCCAGGTGACCAAGGTCTATCGCCATGTTTGCCTGAGTGATCCCGACGAGTCGACCTTACAGACGCTGACCACTAATTTCGTCAATAGCACTTACGACATGCGTACAGTGTTCACTGACTCAGTGATTGACTGCATGAACAGCAATCCTAATTTGACGCCTTAAGCCGCACACAAGTTTCTGGAGACGAAAAATGAAGCATAAAAATCAAACCATTTTCAGTAAAGAGGCGACAATGCATAAACTGATCCCAGCCTTACTGCTGGCCGGTGCATTTGTACTGTCTGCTTGTGGTGGTGGTGCAAGTAACACCGAGAACACCAGTAATAACCCGAACAACAACACGGGTGGAGGCGGCGGTGGCGGCGGCCCGACCTATACTGGTCCAGCCCCGGCCAATGCGGATATCCAGGCATTCCGCCTCCAGTTCTGGGAAAACGTGCGTGGCGATAACCGCTGCGGCACCTGTCACGATGTCGGTGGCCAGGGAAATTCAGCGTTTGCCGATAACAGCAACGTGAACGACGCATACGCAGTTGCCAATACGCTGGTTGATACTACCGATATTCCCAACTCACAAATGGTGAGAAAATTCTCTGTCGGTAGTGGTCACTTCTGCTGGGAGAGCACCCAGTCCGCCTGTGCGGCGCAACTGGAGCTCTGGATTAGCAACTGGTTAAACGACCGTGCTGGATCCGGGGGTCGCGGTATTGACCTTACCCCACCGGTCGATGAGAATCCCGCACCGGTTCAGGATTTTGATCCCAGTGTCGATCCCAGTTACTACAGCGGCAATGGTGGTCTGACCATTCATGAACTGGTGACGCAAAATTGCGCCGCTTGTCACGTACCGGTGGGTGCCACGGGTGGTCAGCCGCAATCACCCTTCTTTGCTGTGTCCGATGCGCAGACATCCTATGACACAGTGAGTAGCGTGCCACTAATTAATCTGAACACGACCGCGCTTTCCCGTCTTTATCAGCGTTTGGCAAACGATGGCCACAATTGCTGGGTATCTCCCAGAGACACTGTGCCGGGTGACTGTAGCGGTGCATCGCAGGACATGTTGACTGCCATCAACTTCTACGTGAACACTATCAACACAGCATCGCCACCGGACACCACCGAACTGGACAGTATGCTGAAGAGCCGCGCCGTAACTCTATTTGAAGATGGGATTACTGCCTCAGGGGGTAACCGTTTCGAGGCTAGCCAGATTGCCCTGTATGAGTTCAAACTCAATGGTGGTGATACGGTGATTGACCGCAGTGGTGTCTCCCCTGCTGCCAATCTGACCCTGTTTGGCAACCCGGGCACTGACTATGAGTGGCTGGGTAGTTATGGCATTCGCTTCATGACCCCACAGGCCAAGGCGCAGGCCTCGCCCAGTGATAGTGACAAACTGCACCAGATGATTACCTCCACCGGTGAGTATACGGTCGAGGCCTGGGTCATCCCTGGTAGTGTGGCACAAATGGACACTAACATTGTGACCTATGGTCGTTCGGCGAGTGAAAGAAACTTTGCCCTGGGACAAAGCCTGTATGATTACGAGATGTTTAACCGTAACATCTCCGATCAAACCAATGCCGATGCCACTCCTCTGTTAACCACCAATCCGGCGGGTGAAGTCGCCCAGGCCGCTTTACAGCATGTGGTCGTCACTTATGGCCCCACCAACGGCCGCCAGGTTTATGTTAATGGCGTACTGATTGACGTCGGCGGTGATCCCATTCCCGGTGAAGGCCTGGCCAACTGGGCGACCGGCTCGGCACTGGCACTAGGGAATGATGTGGACTTCCAGCGTCCCTGGAGTGGCACAATTCGTATGTTAGCTATTCACAATCGAACCCTGACGCTTGATCAGATTCGTCAGAACTTTGATGTGGGCGTTGGCCAGAAATTCTATCTAATGTTTGAGGTCAGCCAGCATCTTGGACCAGAGTGCCGTGGCCCGGATCCCGATGGTGTAGAGAACGACCCTGTGCGCGACCCGGATTATGCACCACTCTGCTACATCTACATGGAAGCAGCACAATGGGACAACAAGAGCTTCCTGTTTGCCTATCCGCGCTTTATCAACCTGGACCCAAATGCTGACCCCACAGGCATCCAGATCCAGAACATGCGCATCGGCATCAATGGCCGTGAAGCCTCAAACGGACAAGGCTTTGCCAATATGGATGTCACCATCGATGGTAGCTATGACCCGGCAACTGGCCAACTGTTGTCCAACATCGGTACCGTGGTGGCGTTGGAGAATGGACCGGCGGGAACCCCCCCGGATCAGTTGTTCCTGACCTTTGAGCGACTGGCGTCCGCCACTCCGACCAAGGATTATTCAGAGAACTTCTCGACCACACCGGATGCGATGAATCCAGCCGAGAAGTCCGCGGTCATGATCCGCAGCTTTGAGGAAATCAACGCCTCCATGGCGAAAATGACGGGGGTTGACCGGACCATTGCCCAAGTCAATCAGAACAATGTGATTGATGGCGGTTCTGCTGATAACAACGGTACTTATGTGAAAGTTAAACAGGGCCTGCCCAGCAGTTCTGATATACAGACCTTCGTGCCCTCACAGCAAATGGCCATCACCCAGTTGGCGATTGAGTACTGTAATGCTTTGGTCGAAGACAATGGCACAAGCATACCGCGTGCGACCTACTTCCCCGGCATTACCTTCAGTGCAAGCTCACCGCAATTTGCCTTTACTGGTGCTGAGCGTGATCTGGTTATCGACCCGCTTTTACAGCGAGTCTTTAACGTCGATGGCGCAACGGAACTGAGCACCATGCCCGCTGCAACCACTGTACGGAATCACTTGTACACCCTGATGGATGACTTGAATAATTCCTGTAGTGGTAACTGCAGTGTCGCTCGCAGCATGACCATTATAAAATCAACTTGTGCCGCCGCCGTTGCCAGCGCGCCCATGTTGTTACAGTAACGAAAAGATGAACCTAAGGTGATAACAAATGGCTAAAAAACAGAAAATAGTAGACCCAGATGCTCCCCTGTTACATGCGGATCATCCACGTCCAGTAACACGCCGGGACTTCATCCGTCAGGGTTTCATCGGTGGCGGCGCAATGGTCGCGGGCAACTCTTTACTCAACATGTTCCTCTGCCCTGAACAGGCCCATGCCCTGTCGGCAGACGTACAGGCGATGGATACGGGCCCCAATTGTGTGGTCGGTGCCGGGGGAGCACTAAAAGTACCTTTCATGTGCTTTGACCTGGCCGGCGGTGCCAACTTTGCCGCCTCCAACGTCATGGTCGGTGGTCCAGGTGGTCAACAGGATACGGGTGCCATCAGCACAGCCGGCTTCAGTCGCCTGGGACTGCCCGGTGACCGCCTTCCCGGCCAGGTTGACGGCAATGGTCGTGGTAACGGTGACTTTACCGATACCACACTGGGCGTTACCTTCCATTCTGAAAGTGCCCTGCTGGCCGGCATGCTGGACAAAATGTCCCCAGGTGCTCAGGCACTCACCAATGGCGCCATCATTCCAGCCCGCTCCGATAATGATACCGGTAATAATCCCCACAATCCCATGTATGGTGTTGCCATGGCCGGGGCTCGCGGTAGCTTGCTGAGCCTGGTGGGTTCACGTTCCTCTGAATCGGGGGGTAATTCGGTTGCCCCGGGCATGTATATCAATCCTGAGATTCGTCCGACTAAGGTCGATCGTCCTAGCGACGTAACCGGCCTGGTGGATACCGGTGAGTTGCTGGCAATTTTGAATCAGGCCGATGCCACCAACGTAATGGAAGCCGTGGCACGGATCAGTAATGCCAAAATTGGTAACATCGACCCCAATCTAAGCAGTGCTGCTGCCGAGACCTCACTGCAACAGTTACTCCGCTGTGGTTATGTGAAAGCGGCAGACGTGGCGGAAAACTTTGGTAACCCGCAGGCCTTGAACCCTGGGGCTGATCCGCTGATTGTTGATGACGCGACCGGTATCTTTACCAATGCGGAATTCAACGGTAACAATCGTGACGGTTCTGAATTCCGCAAAACTGCCTCAGTGATGAAGCTGGTGGTCAACACCTTATCCGGTGCCGGTTGTGTCACCATGGGTGGCTTCGATTATCACACCGGCGATCGTATCGCCGGCGAACTACGTGATATTCGTGCAGGGCGTTGTATCGGAGCCGCGATCGAATATGCGCATCGAGTAGGCTTCCCGCTGATGGTCTACGTCTTCAGTGATGGTTCTGTGTTTAGTAACGGTAATCCTGATAATACTGCGATTAATTCAGGTACGATTGCTTTACCAGGTGGCAAGGGCCAATGGACCGGTGATAACTCCGGTGGCGCCTCATCCCTGATCTTTACCTATGACCCACGCGGTCGAACCACGATCCGCGGTGCGGATGCGGCCGCCCAGGCTGCCCGCCAACAACTGGGTTATTTCCGGACTAACGGTTCAGTGGAGACCTCAGCGAGAACCCCGGGTGGCTTCCCTATCCAGGCGGCCAACAGTGTCACCTCCCTGGTCGATACCGTGCTGTTGAATTACATGGCACTGCATTACGACACGGCAGGTAACTTTGGTAGTTTTGTCTCTGCCTTTAATGCCGCCTTCCCGAGTCATAGTCTGGGAGGCTCACAGGCACTGGATGAGTTGACTATCTTTAACCCGATGGCATCGGTCGATACAGGTACTCAGCAAATCATGACGGCTCTACCTGCTTAAACAATGACGTAAGTTCCTGAGTAAAAACGCATTACACCCGGCATCGCCCGGGTGTTTTTTTCTCTGCGTTTGTTAGTATGATGCCGTTATGAAACAAGCCACTCTGCTACTCCTTGTCTTTTTGCTTGCCTCCCCGGTGCACGCCGAATGGTTTAAACAGTCAGAAGGCATCATGGGGACACCCATCAATGTTGAACTGTGGTCGCACTCAGAGACACTTGCAAAAGATTGCAGCGAAAAG
>JASFLV010000197.1:0-5842 GCA_050117915.1 Thioalkalispiraceae bacterium
GACGATATTTTCACTGTCACGTTGTTGGCGAGTTCTGCGACGGCGCTGATAGACCTGTTGACCAAATAACTGAGTCTCAGAGATCACCTGTAATGCGGGTTCAGCTAAAGACAGGCCCTGACTGAGCGGGGCAACAGTAATACCGAGTGGTTCTGTTGAGTTGAGAAATGCTTGCCATGAACTGAACTGTACGGGTGATATCTGGTTATCACGAAGCAGACCCAGCAAGGTCTCACGACGCCCGGTTGACTCAGCAGCAAATAAAACGCGGGCTTTGGAAGTAGTTATATATTCTTTTAATTCCTGGGCCGGAGAAGGTGAACGAGTATTAATGAGCAGTTGTTGGGGCGCGTGAGTATCAAAATTAAATGCGTTAGTCGATTCATGTTCGTGGCGTTGCCATTCAATTTGCGGGAATTTTTCTAATGCCTGATGTAGCGCATCATCATCAAAAAACAGAGCGTGCGGAGCCAAGACCGGTCTTTCTATATCATGACGCGCTGATTCGTAGCGGTCTTCGACCTCGTCATGAAAGCGTTTTGCCTGTTCCAGAACATCTTGCTCATAGAGAATTAGTGCATTTTCCGGTAAATAATCAAACAGGCTTTGTGTCTCTTCGAAAAATAAGGGAATATAATATTCGATACCTGCAGGCGCTCGGCCATCAGACACTTCACGATAAATAACAGATCGCTTGGGTTCACCCTCAAACTGTGCTCGATAAGATTGCCGGAATTGCCTGATCCCTTGCTCATCCAGAGGAAACTCTCTGGCGGGCAACATGCGTAACGTTTCGACTATTTCTATAGTGCGTTGACTATCCGGGTCAAAGGTGCGCAGACTCTCAATTTCATTATCAAATAACTCAATCCGGTAAGGCCGGTTGCTGCCCATGGGGAACAAGTCAATCAAACTACCGCGAATGGCAAACTCACCATGCTCCATGACCGTGGAGACATGCTCATAACCGGTTGAAATTAACTGGTCGCGAAATTTATCCTGTGAAAGCGCCTGTCCTTTTTCAAGCAAAAAACTACGTTGCTGCACATAATCACAAGGGGGAATGTGATGCATCAATGTCTGGACCGGTACAACCAGGAGTCCATGCTGGATCCCGGGTAACCGGTAGAGTGTCTCCAGGCGCTCAGAGATAATATCCTGATGAGGGGAAAAAACATCATAGGGCAAAGTCTCCCAATCAGGAAAATTTAACACTTCAAAATCAGATTCCTGGAAATAGAAATTGATCTGCTCATTCAGTTGCTGGGCGTCCATCGGACTCGATGAAATAATCAGCACCAGGCCATCGTGTTGTTCAACCAGTTCGCGGGTAGCCAGGCCGAATGCACTACCATAGAGTTTCCCCCAACGATCTGTTTGGCCGGGCTCGACTGGATAGGGCGGGCGGAAGATGAATCCTGTTCGGCTACTCATGCTAGACGATATCTCTGGACTGTATAAGCGGGAAACTATGACTACTTAGATAATGGGGTCGTAAGACTACTAATCTGGGATTACATGTCGGCTATTCTAGCGGCCTTAGAATTAGATTGAAATATTGACTTGTAAAAAACCAGCTGGCACAAAAAAACGCAGGCTGAGTATTCAGCCTGCGCTGTCTATATATGAAGCCTGGGTCTGGTTAGAAATGCAGGTATAATTGCGCGTAGGCGCCAGAAAATTCCAGCTCGCCATATGACTGGTCAATGTCATCAAGTTCAATATTGAAACTCTTCAAGCCACCTTCGATGCCAAACACATAAGGGGAGTCATAGCGGATGTAGGCATGAAACTCAGTCAATTCACTGCCGTCGTAGCCAATATAGGCCCCATTGACACCAACCATTAAACCTGTAAATGGCAGGGAGACATCAACTCCCGCATAAAGCATCGGTATGGTGGCGTCAAAATCGGCGGTATCGGTCTGCCCAGGAGTGCTTGAGTCGGTGACGGTCACTTTTCCGTCGACCATTTTAGCCTGGATACCAAAGTCCAGCCCCACAACGTTATCCAGAACATCCCAGTATAGCGTGACATCAGTCATGTCCATGTCTAAGCTGCTGTCAATCGCACCTGTTAACGTGGCTCCACCGAAGGTTGCTGTTGCTTGACCGGTACCCCTGGTTTCCAGTGAGGTAGTGAAGAGTTTGATGTTAGGAATCAGCGGCACTGGATGGTCGAACGTGGCGAACAGGGTAGTGCTGTCATCATCTGCCCAGTTTAGATAATTACTGCCTGTATTCTCTACATTGAAGCTATCCGCTGTTTGGTAACGGAATGAACCACTGACATCCCAGTTCCACATACCACCACCGACCCAGACACCCAATGTATCGGCGTTGCTTGTTGAGCTGAGTGCTAAAGACATGATGAAGGCGGGGAGTAACAGAATTTTTTTCATTTTGCGATTTCCTTGCTGGTTTTATAAATCTAATTATTTAACACATTGCTTTAATTGCAAGTTTTAAATATTTATCAGTTATCGAAAATACAGAACTAACCTTTAACTACACGTGCCAAAAAATTGAACTGTTCCACTAAATTATCGGTTCATTGCATGACTCATGCCATATTTGATCCTGATCACACTAATAATCTGCCCCTAATGAACAAAAAACCATCAAAATTGGTCGGTAACCATATTAATAGTAATTCTAATAATGTGATTTTCGCCTCAAAATTGGTGTGAACTACGTCAAACTTTCGTCTCAATAACCGGTTACGGTGCTAAGTCTTTGTTGAGCTAGGCGCCAATTTTCAGACAGCACGTTTTTTAAGTCATTGAAAAACCAGCCGTTATGCATTGCAGGAAGCAAAAAAGGCCCTGCCAATGCGTTTACTCATTATTTTATCGTTATTACTAGGATTCACTGCCAGCAGCCTGGCTGATGAGCTGCATGTGGTGATTAATGGTAAGGCCATCCATCTTGATGCGGGAGATTACAACGAGAAAAACTGGGGACTAGGGGTGGAATATACCTTTACTCCCAAAGATAACTGGATAAAGTTTTTGAATGCTAGTTACTTTAAGGACAGTAGCTATAACACCTCCACCTATTTAGGAGGTGGGATGAAGCGTCGCTACCGGCTGGATGATGAAAAAGACGGCTGGTTTGTAGACCTGGGGGCGATCGCTTTTTTGATGACCCGTAAAGATTACAAGGACAACGACCCGTTCCCGGGTATTTTACCCTTTGCCGCAATCGGTAAAGGGCCAGTTACGCTCAATATGACCTACATCCCGGAGGTCACACCCAAACACAAAGATTTATTATATTTCCAGATATTGCTGCGGGTTAAGACATTCGATTAAGTTTTTTCATTAAACGTCTTGGTATGCACGACACGTTGCTCATAGGCAGTACGGGCGATTTTTACATCATCGAGAAAGTAAGCTAACTCTTCAAGAGTTAGCGCCTGGGGGCCATCCACCAGGGCTTGGGAGGGTTCTGGGTGAAAGTCCACCAGGATCATATTGGCGCCCGCGATAACACCCTGTGCGGTCACATGCATAATGTCCAGGATTCCGTTGGGATCTGCATCGCGAGTACCGACCGAATGCGAAGGATCAATGCAAACCGGCATGCGAGTTAACCTTTTCAAGACAGGCACATGGGCAAAATCGACAAAGTTACGATGTGGGTCTCCCATATTGGTTTTCATGCCCCGAAGCCCAAACACAATCTTGGTATTGCCTTCACTGGCCAGGTACTCCGCAGCATTAATTGATTCTTCCAGGGTGATACCAAAACCTCTTTTTAATAAAACTGGAAATTCACGCTGTCGTCCTACCGCCTTGAGTAATTCAAAGTTCTGGGTATTACGGGTGCCGATTTGCAGCATTACACCTGTCGGGTTACCCGTTTCTTCCAGGGCACGATGAATTTCCTTGATATGTTCGTCATGGGTAATCTCCATGGCGATGACTCTGATATCATACTTGCCAGCCAGCTCGAAAACATAGGGTAGACAACTGGCGCCGTATCCCTGAAATGAATAAGGATTGGTGCGAGGCTTATAGGCCCCCATCCGGGTGCATTGCTGGCCATTTTCTTTCAAGGCCTTCATCATTTGTTCGACATGATTCGGGTTACTGACTGCGCAGAGCCCGGCAAATACATTCAGATTGTCCTGACCAAATCGAATCCCATTGTATTCAAAGGAACTCGGCCGGTGTTCATCGCTATGTCGCCCGAGGATCCGGTATTCTTCAGAGATACGTACGACACGTTCGACACCTGGCAGACTCTCAATCTCCTGTTGGGACAAGGCGGCGGTATCGCCAATCAGGTAGAACTCAGTTAACACCTGCTGCGCACCATGTTCAACATGTTCATTGATGCGAATATTCGGTAGTTGTGATAGATAGTCATGGACCGCCGCATAGAGTTCATGATTTTTATCGATATTAGGTTTGAGAATAACGATCATTTAGTATTACCACATGTATTTATTTTTGTTCTGTATCAAAATAACTATCCAGGTAACGTTGCCCGATATCCTGATAGGCATCAATTCTGCGATCGCGCAGGAATGGCCAGATGCGACGGACTGACTCAACGCGTTGCATGTCAATCGCTGCAACAATGGTCTCAGCTCTGTTCTGATCGGCCTGGGCAAGTATTTCACCTTGTGGGCCACAGATAAAGCTCGATCCCCAGAATTCAATACCTGTTTGCTTATTTTCAGGGTGTTGTTCGAAACCCACACGATTACAGGCAACCACCGGGATCCCGTTCGCGATTGCATGAGCGCGCTGCACCGTCTGCCAGGCCTGCTGCTGACGTTGTTGTTCCTGTTTGTCGTCCTGTGGATCCCATCCAATTGCGGTCGGATACATTAACAAGTCTGCACCGGCCAGCGTCATCAAGCGTGCCGCTTCGGGAAACCACTGATCCCAACAGACCAGCACGCCCAGTTTTCCAATTGCAGTTTGAACGGGCGTGAAGCCGAGATCACCGGGGGTAAAATAAAATTTCTCATAATAGCCAGGGTCATCTGGGATGTGCATTTTTCGATAACGACCGGCCAATTTGCCATCCTTGTCAATCACAACTGCTGTATTGTGGTAGAGGCCAGAAGCACGATGCTCAAATAATGATGCGACAATGACCACCTGACACTCCTGCGCTACCTGTTGCAGGGCCTGGGTCGATTCACCGGGAATACTCTCGGCCAGGTCGAAGTTGGAAGTATGCTCTTCCTGGCAAAAATACAAACTGGTATGCAGTTCCTGTAAGCAAACCAATTGGGCGCCATGCTTGGCAGCCTCTTCGATACCTGCAATTGATCGTTGTAAATTGCTATTACGGTCATCGCTACATGCATGTTGAACGGCGCTGATTTTAATGGTTGAGTCTGTCTGCATAAATCTAGTATATATTTGGAAAATCCAGGTATGAATGGGTGATTTTTAGTAAACAGCTTGATAGTATCAAATATATAGATAGAAACAATAAAAGCAACTGTCATGAATAATTTAACGACAAGGATCAGGATTGTCTTATTGGTGGGCATTGTCATGGCCGCCTCAGCCTGTGCCACAACACCGGATGAAATAGAGCTGCTCAATAAAAGCTTTACGTTATATGAACACGCCCTGCGCTGGCAAAACTACGATGTTGTTATTGGTTTTCATAAAAACGAGCATGCGACATTAAGCGAAGCAAAACGTAAGCAATTAAAACAATACCGGGTGACTAGCTATAATGTTGTCTATACCAAAGTTGGAAAAGATAATAAAACCGCCACTGAGATTATTGAGATCAAGTATTATAACGATGAGTATGCGGTAGTACGTGATTTGACTCTCACTAACAAGTGGGAGTATGACGAAAAAAAG
>JASFLV010000198.1:0-5832 GCA_050117915.1 Thioalkalispiraceae bacterium
TGAAGATTTCTTCCAGAGGCGTCAGAAACTCGCCCATAATGTCGAACACATGAGCCTCTGCCCCTTCCAGTCTTGCCCGTAAGGCGCCCTCGACCAGGGTACTCAAGATGACTGGTTTACCCGGGGAGGCTTTGGTAGAGACGGTGAACTCTGATATCTTGTTGCAGAGACGCTCGACTTTTTCCAGCGTATCTATATAACGATAAGTATGTATTTCGAACGAAATATCATCGAACTGCGCTAGCAAACTATGCGCCAGTGCCTCGACCGTGATGCCGGTACTATCTGAAACCAGAAAAATTTGTTGCTTCATATTCCTGTCACCCTCTTCCATAATCATAGCAGGTGAGTATCATTGAATTTAAACTAAAGGATTGAGAATGTCGGTTATCTGCTGGTTCGAAAAAACAGGAATAAAAGATGTTGCCAGTGTTGGCGGAAAAAATGCCTCACTCGGCGAGATGATCCAGGCCCTTGCCCAACATGGTGTACGTGTCCCTGGTGGATTTGCCACCACCGCCGAAGCCTATCGCAAATTTTTACAACATGATGGCCTCGATGAACGTATTCATACGGAACTGGATCAGCTGGATACCGATAACCTTAGCCAGTTAGCCAACATGGGTAAAAAGATCCGTGAATGGATCATCAATCAACCCTTTCCTGCCGAATTTGAAAATGAAATTCGTGATGCCTATCAGGAACTGGTTAAACGTTATGGTAATGAGGCAAGTTACGCGGTGCGTTCTTCTGCTACGGCTGAAGACTTACCCGAAGCCTCGTTTGCAGGCCAACAGGAAACCTTTCTTAATATAAATGGCATCGATAACCTGATGCTTGCAATCAAGCATGTGTTTGCCTCTTTATTCAATGATCGTGCAATCGCTTACCGGGTTCATCAGAATTTTGACCACCGCCAGGTTGCGCTGTCGGCAGGAATACAAAAGATGATTCGCAGTGACCTGGCCAGCAGTGGTGTGATGTTTTCCATTGATACTGAATCTGGTTTTGATAAGGTCGTGTTTATCACCTCTGCATATGGCCTGGGTGAAACCGTGGTACAGGGCGCCGTTAATCCCGATGAGTTTTATGTCTATAAACCTAATTTAGAAAAACACCAGCATGCGATTCTGAGGCGTAATCTGGGTGATAAAGCGGTGCGGATGGTGTATGGAGAACAGCATCAGCTACAGACCGCGACGATTACCCAGAACGTAGAGCCGCACCTGCAACAACAGTTTTCTTTAACTGGTGATGAAGTGCATAAACTGGCCAGCCTGGCCGTAGCGATCGAAAAACACTATGGGCGCCCAATGGATATCGAGTGGGCCAAGGACGGTATTGATGGACAACTATATATAGTACAGGCGCGTCCGGAGACGGTGACCAGCCAGGCAAATAAACAGGTCCTAAGACGTTATGAACTCAAACAACATGATGAAATCATTATCACCGGTCGTAGTATTGGCCAACGTATCGGTGCCGGTAAGGCCAGGGTAATCAAAAACGTCAGTCAGATCGATCGCGTTGCAAAAGGTGATGTCCTTGTGACAGACATGACCGATCCTGATTGGGAGCCGATTATGAAAAAGGCTGCAGCCATCGTCACCAACCGCGGCGGACGCACCTGTCACGCCGCGATTATTGCCCGTGAATTAGGTATCCCGGCGATTGTCGGCTGTGGCAATGCAACTGAAGTTATCAAGGATGAGCAGGAAGTCACTGTCTCATGCGCCAAGGGTGATACCGGCTTTGTCTACAAGGGAATCGCTGATTTTGTCATTAACGAGATTGATCTCGAGTCGATGCCTGAGTTACCGGTGAAGATGATGATGAATGTTGGTACACCGGATCGTGCCTTTGATTTCCAGGCCATTCCCAACGCTGGTATCGGTCTGGCACGAATAGAATTTATAATCAATCGAATGATTGGTATTCATCCCCTTGCAATTCTTAATATGGATCAATGCAATAGTGATGTTAAACAACAGATTCAGCAACAGATCGCCGGCTATAAAGACCCGGTTCGCTTCTACATCGAAAAACTGGCAGAGGGGATTGCGACCCTGGCAGCCGCCTTTTACCCCAAACAGGTCATCGTAAGGCTATCTGATTTCAAATCTAACGAATATGCCAACCTGATTGGTGGAGAGGATTATGAGCCAGTGGAAGAAAACCCGATGCTGGGCTTTCGTGGCGCTTCGCGTTACATCAGCGAACAGTTTCAAAGATGTTTTCAGCTTGAATGTGAAGCCATTAAAAAAGTCCGTAATAGTATGGGACTCGATAACATTTCAATCATGATCCCCTTTGTCCGCACCCTTGAGGAAGCCAAAGCCGTGAGTGACTTACTTAGCCAGAATGGCCTCAAACGCGGTGACAACAACCTGCAACATATCATGATGTGTGAAATTCCATCCAATGCCCTAATGGCTGAACAATTCCTGGAGTACTTTGATGGCTTTTCTATAGGCTCAAATGATTTAACCCAGCTAACACTCGGCCTGGATCGAGACAGCGGCGTGGTTGCCGAAGCATTTGATGAACGCAACCCGGCAGTCAAGCAACTAATTGAACTGGCAATCAAAGCCTGCAAGAAACAGAAGAAATATATCGGCATCTGTGGCCAGGGCCCCTCTGATCACCCGGACCTGGCTGAATGGTTAATGCAACAAGGAATCGATAGCCTGTCGCTCAATCCTGACACCGTCGTGAGCACCTGGTTGTATTTAGCCAATCAGGGAAAGGTGAACTAAGCTTTTTAGGCACTGTAAATCGCTAGCAACTTACTGGACTCGTGAGATATCTGGTTCGCCACAATAACGGAGGATATGTTTTCTCGCCATGTCGCGCATCGATATCGCGGCTGTCCATTTATCCGCCTTTTCTGCGCCTGTTAGATTATCCTGACTGATTGCTTCTCCGATAGTCACTGTGATACTGCCTCGATGCGGGAATTTTGACTCACCGCGCAGAATTGTGCGGGTCCCTCTTATTGATATTGGGATAATTGGTACATTTGCTTCTACAGCGGTGAGAAATGCGCCCATATGAAAATTCATTAAGCCCGGTACACTCTGGAAGGTCCCCTCTGGAAAGAAAAATAGTGACTGTTTTTGCCTTGCCGCCTCAGTTATGCGTTGCGCATCAATTAAGCCACGCTGTTTGTCAAATCGTTCGACGTATTCCACCCCCATGTTATTCAGGAATAACCTGGTGACGAATTTTTCCTTTAATTCGATTTTTGCAACATTGCGGAACATACGTGGTATTGCAGCAACCATTAACATGCCATCGAGATAACTCTGATGGTTGGCAACGAAAATACATGGAATTTTCGGATCAAACAGGTTAGCTAATCCATTTACTTTGATTCTGGTTCCTGAAAGGACGGCCAGGGTCTTTGCCATACCGCGCATAATCATCCAACGCATTGACATCATCGGCAACAGGACAACGGCTAACCAGCAAAACGGGGCCATCAGATAGAAAAGTAACCAGCCGTAAGCTGCATAAAAATTATCTAGTACTTTCTGTTTCAATCGGTGCCATATGGGTAGCACGGAGCGCATTACAGTACGCGTAACCTGTAACCAAACCGCGGCTTGGGTTTTCCCCAATTGACCTTTCTCATACAGTTCCCGACATGCAGAACGACGTATCTTGCCACTTGATGTTTTTAACACCGTATGCGGTGGAGCAATGATGACTTCATCCGGTGGCAAGCCAATTAAATCATTGGCAACCGATGTAATCTCTTTTTGTAATGCCTGTTTTGTCGCTCCATCCTGGTGTCGTGATTCTGCAATCAATACCAGACGTTCCGTACCGCTTTGCGCTTCAATTGTGCCAAAAGTTACGACGCATCCTCTGCGCACTCCATCAATGTTACCTACCACCTCTTCTACTTCCTGTGGATAAATATTTCTCCCTGCGCGAATAATCAGATCTTTGCTTCTGCCTGTTACAAACAGATAGCCTTCAGCCTGGTAAGCCAGATCTCCCGTATCCAGCCAGTCATCGTTAAATAGCTTTTTTGTGGCTTCAGGATTTCGGTAATAACCGCTGGTTGCCGATGGCCCGCGAAACTGTAATCGGCCTTCCTGCCTTTCCGGCAGTTCGTTGCCATCATCATCAACGATTCGAATCTGGTGCCCAGCCAGCGGCTGCCCGCAGGTCACAAAACACAATGCGCTTTGATCCGACTCGTCAGCCGGCCTGGCTTGCCTGGTATGGGTAAATAGCTCGCGTTCCACGCAATCAATTCTTGGTTTGTCACGTAGTGGCGGAAAGATAAGTCCCACCGACGATTCGGCCAGCCCGTAAACCGGTAGCATCGCTTCTGTCTTGAAACCAGTTTTGCTAAGGCGTTGGGTAAAACGATCAATGGTATTAGGGCTGACTGGCTCCGCGCCGTTAAAGGCACAACGCCAGTTACTCAAGTCCAGATCATCTATATCAGAGTCACTAATCCGTTTTAGTACCAGTTCATAGCCAAAGTTTGGCGAGGCCGACAAGGTACCTCGATAATGATGCATTGCCCAAAGCCATCGTTGTGGCCGGGTCAGAAAGGTAAGCGGCGACATCACAACAAACATGACTGCATAATACATACTGCCTAACCAGGCACCGATTAAACCCATATCATGATACAACGGTAGCCAGCTAATGAATACGTCGCTGGAATCAGCCTCTATCGCTTCACCCATGGCACGAATGTTTGCCAGTAAATTTGCGTGGGTTAGGACCACCCCTTTTGGATTGCCCGTGCTACCCGAGGTATATTGAATAAAAGCAATTTCATAAGGACCAATTGCCGGGCGTATGTAGTCATCCGGGCTAGTTGACAAATCGTTCACTGTCAGAATGTCTCGCAGACTCGTTACCTGGGATTTCAGTAACTGCGCGATGACTTTTGCCTCAGGAATGGTAATCAGCATTGATGCTCGGCAATTATTCAGAATACCACTATGTCGTCGCAGATGCTCCTCCAGCTGACTACGCCTGGCTGGTGGATAAATGGGAACAGGAATTGCGCCTGTCAAAAGGATGGCAAAGAAACTGAAAAAATACTCCTTTCCGCTTGGCAGCATGATCGCAACAGTTTCACCGGTCTGTATTCCCAGCTTTTGCAGTCCCGCTGCTACCTTCAGTGCACCGTCCCACAATTGTTTATAGGTTAAACTACCCTCTTCTGCTTCATCACCGAGAATATGCACATGTAATCGTTCAGGATGAAGTTTTACATGCCACTCAAGGACATCAATTAACGTCTGTGCCTGGTTAGGCAAGCTATCAATTTTTTCAGAAACATAACTTTTTAACTCTGGCAGAGGAAAAGCCTGTTCACTACCATGGGCGCTGGTAATCGCTCGCAACAAATCCCGAGGCGTCTCAGCTTCTACAAAGACTCTCTGCGGTAATGCAATATTGAATTTTTGTTCAAGCCGAGCAATGAGTTCGACTCTACCAAGACTATCCAGGCCAATCTCCTCATCCAGTGAGCTATCAAGTGATAAATGTAGGGCAGATCGCTTTGAGGGTTGTAATTCATTCACTAGTCCCTCTATAACACTGAGCAATTTCAGGGAGAGATCATCCTGATTACTCGAGTCGATGTTAGCCGCATTAGTCATCTTGATTTGATAGTCTGAATTAATTAGTCAATCAGTACATGTCCCCGATAAAGCTCTTTAATTTCGTTAGCATACTGCTTCTCAATGACATGGCGTTTTATTTTCAGTGTAGGTGTTAATAATCCATTTTCTATAGTCCAGCTGTCGAGCATCAAATACACAGCGCGGACTTGAGCATATACAGGAAATCTTTTTA
>JASFLV010000199.1:0-5773 GCA_050117915.1 Thioalkalispiraceae bacterium
GGAATTGGTAGTAAATTTAAGATTCCCAGGCTGATACTAACCAGCGCCAAAAACAATATATACTGCATGACGCCTATACTGGCAGTTTTACCCGCTACGACTGCGATATTTATCGGTCCGCTAATATTTGTCAAAGACATCTGCATGGTAACCATCAAGCCTAATGCTTTACCGGTGGTATAAGTTACATTCCAGGTTCGGTGCAAGGCATAACCAATCGCCGCAAGAGGTGAGTACTGGTTGACGGCACTCTCATACTCCGAATCCTGTTGTTGGGGAATTTGGACAGCGGCGCCAATCCGGCCTAGTTTGATACCTTTAATTTCCGCTTCATAGGGTGTAATGCTGGATGAGACCAGTTCGCCATTACGTTCAACCACTATGGTAAACGTCTTATTGGCTTTGTCTTGTAAATAACGCGCGACCTGGTACCAGTGAATAATCGGTTTATCACCTAATTTAACAATACGATCACCAGGTAACAAGCCTGCTTTTTCAGCCGACTTCCCTTCAATAACTTTATCGATGATTGCAGGCAATTCAAATGAATATATTCCCATCTCATCAAGCGGTCGTTTGATACTCCGATTAATATCGACAGTCGATAAATCTAGTTGATGCTCAGTAATAATCCCTGACTCGCTCTTAACTGACATCGTTACCTGCGAACGACTGATCAGGTTAGGTATTGTTTCATGAAATACTGCATTCCAGGTAGGAGTATCCCACCCTTCGACGTTAACGATTTCATCACCTTTATTTAGACCGGCTTTCTGTGCAATCGAATTCGGCTCTATCTGTTTTATTACTGGTTTAGTACCTTCAACTCCCCAGACTGAAATCCCCCAGTATATAAATATCGCCAGAAAGAAATTGAAGGCCGGACCGGCCAGAACAATCAAACTACGTTTCCAGATGGGTTGCCGATTAAATGCGCGATGCTTTTCCTCTTCGGCAACTTCACCTTCTTGCTCATTCAGCATCGAAACATAGCCACCGATCGGTATCGCCGCTAATACGAATTCGGTTTTATCTGCACCGAATTTTTTTATCCATAGCGGCTTCCCCATACCAATAGAGTAACGCAAAACTTTAACGCCAAGCTTTCTGGCGACCCAGAAGTGTCCAAATTCATGGATTGCAATCAGTATACCTATTGCAATCAAAAATGAGAGAACTGTATAAACCACGTCAAACATTTACTTTATTCTCAACCTGTTCAGTGTATCTCGGTGCTACGAGCGCTATCATTAAGCGACAGAATATACTCATGCGCAACATTTCGAGCATGTCTATCCGTTTTGACCACTTCGTCTATAGAAATCGCCGTCGTCGATGTAATTTGCTCGAGCGTATATTCAACAGTCCTGGCAATTCCAGGAAAGTTCAATTCATTATCCAAAAATGCCTGTACAGCGACCTCATTCGCGGCATTCAGAATAGTGGTCGCAGTACCTCCCACTCGCATAACCTCTTTTGCTAACTGCAGGCATGGGTAGCGTTGTAAATCTGGCTCGGTAAAATCCAAGTGTCCCATATTTATCAAGTCAAGGGAATTGACCCCTGATTCAATTCGTTCGGGCCATGCCATTGCATGTGCAATCGGCGTTCGCATATCTGGCTGGCCGAGTTGGGCAAGAATAGAACCATCAATATACTCTACCATTGAGTGGATAATACTCTGGGGATGGAGAACGATTTCTACCCTTGAACTATCTGTGTTGAATAGCCAACAAGCTTCAATCAGTTCCAACCCTTTATTCATCATGGTTGCAGAATCAACAGATATTTTTTTACCCATTCGCCAATTAGGATGGGCAATTGCCTGTTCAGGAGTGACCTCGCTAAATTTTTCCAATGGTAATTCTCTGAAAGGACCACCCGAGCCTGTTAATAATATTCTGTGAATACCTACACTATCCAGTCCATCTGAGTAATTGAGAGGCATACATTGAAATATGGCATTGTGTTCACTGTCGATCGGCAGTAATTCCGCATTATACTTTTTCACCACATCCATGAACAATTTGCCGGACATGACCAATGATTCTTTATTGGCTAGCAAAATTCGCTTCCCGGCTTTTGCTGCAGCTAAACTGGACTTCAGGCCCGCCGATCCCACTATGGCCGCCATCACAATCTCGACATCATCCAACTGCACAACCATTTCAAGTGATTCCGCACCAGATAAAACTTTGGTTGAAAGCCCTGATTGGTTGACCTTTTTTTCGAGTAAAGCAGCCGCCTGTTCATCTACCATGACAGCATAATCAGGTTCAAATTCACGGCATTGTTCAAATAAGCGATCGACCTGAGAGTTAGCGGTCAATGCATTGATTCGAAATTTATCAGGATGGCGTCGGATCACGTCAAGTGTATTAACACCGATCGTTCCTGTTGCGCCTAAAATTGCAATGCCTTTCATCGTATATCTGTTAATAACAAACCGGTTAAAAAGAAAGGCGCTGCGGACATTAAGCTGTCAATCCTGTCCAGAATACCACCATGCCCAGGTAACAATTGACTACTATCTTTCACCCCTGCCCTGCGTTTAAATAGACTTTCAACCAGATCCCCAACAACAGAAAAACAAATCGCAACTATAACAATCAATACAAAATGAATGACTTTCGGTGATACAAGCCCCAGGTATATAGCAAAACCATACGCGGCTATAATTGTTGCGAGAATACCGCCAACCACACCTTCCCATGTCTTGCCGGGACTAACATTAATAGCAAGTTTATGTTTGCCAAATGCTTTACCAGTAAAATAGGCTGCTGAGTCTGCGATCCAGATCAGAATTAATGTGATGAGGATATATGTTGGACCATATTGTTGATGCATAGCAACAACAGAGATAAACGCGCCGGATAGTATAAAGACACCTGAAAACAGATTTGTTATGACTAATAGTGGGCTAAACTTAGCTATTGCTTGTACTTCTTTTCTATTTGAAAAAATAATAAGCATTAACATTAATACCCACCATGCAGCAATAACATATAGAGCTATTTTCAACCAGCTTGAGTCGTAGTGCATCCATCCAGCAAGTAACAAGAGTAATCCGCCGATGAAAGTTGCGTAACCAACACGGCCTATCTGGCTTTTTAACCCGCTTAAGCGTGCCCATTCCCAACCAGCAAGTACTAAAATCACTGCCATTTCTACAGCGATCGCTGGATGGCTAAATGTCAGAACACTCCAGATGATGAAAGGGCCTAAAACAAGTGCCGTAAGGACACGCTTTCTAAGCATGATCGCGTTGGTCCTGTTCCAAAACCTGAGCCCCAGTCTGGCCAAAACGACGCTGACGGGTAGAAAAGGAAGCAATAGCTTTTGCATATTCCTCGCGATCAAAGTCTGGCCAAAGAATGCGGGTGAAATAGAGTTCAGAATAGGCAAGCTGCCAAATCAGAAAATTACTTATTCTCTGCTCACCCCCTGTACGGATAAACAGGTCGGGATTGGGTAAGTCACTAAGGGACAGGTACTGCTCGAACAGATCTTCAGTAATATCTTCAGAAGATAGTTGACCTTGTTCTACGAGTTTTGTGAGTTGCCGAGTGGCCTGGAGCATATCCCACTTTCCGCCATAATTGGCAGCAATGTTCAACACCAAACCAGTGTTATTTTTTGTTAGCTGCATAGACTTGGCGATGCGTTGCTGGAGTTTTGCTGGAAAGTACGATAAATCGCCAATAACCCTGAGCTGGACACCCGTCTTATGCAGCTGTTTCACTTCGCGCTCAAGCGCGGTCAGAAACAGGTCCATCAAAAGGCCAACTTCTTTTTTGGGACGACGCCAGTTTTCACTGGAAAAGGCAAACAAGGTAAGTACTTCGATGCCAAGTTCACCGCTCATCTGCACAGTACGGCGAACAGTCTCTACTCCTGCCCGATGCCCCTGGAATCTTGGTAGCGAACGTTGTTCTGCCCAGCGACCGTTTCCATCCATGATAATTGCCACATGTCGCGGTAATTTACCTTTCGGTATATTCAAATTGTAATCTTCTTTTGCTGACATGCTTTATTATTGCCTCAGCGTCTTTCGGACGGTATTGCTTAAGTTTAAATTTCCATCAAGTCTTTTTCTTTTGCTTCGATTACCTTGTCAACTTCTGCGACATACTTATCTGTAATCTTCTGAATTTCATCATGGGCACGCCGTTCATCATCTTCAGTGATCTCTTTTTCTTTTAACAATTGCTTTATATCGCTTAATACATCACGACGAACATTTCGGATTGCGATACGGGCATTTTCTCCTTCTTGACGAACCACACGTGTCATATCCTTGCGGCGTTCCTCTGTAAGTGCAGGTAGTGGTACACGAATAACTTCACCTGCAGTTACCGGATTCAATCCCATATCTGAGTTCATTATCGCCTTCTCAATCACCGGGACCATTTGTTTCTCCCAGGCAGACACAGCGAGTGTTCTTGCGTCCTGGACACTAACATTGGCGACCTGATTAATTGGTACCTCGGAACCGTAATATTCAACCGTGATATGGTCCAAAAGACTGGTATGTGCTCGACCAGTCCTTAGCTTTTTCAACTCATGACGCAGAGAATCAACACTCTTTGTCATACGTCCTTCTGCATCTTTTTTGAATTCTTCTATCATGCCGTCCTCGCTAACTAACAAGTGTCCCTTCAGGCAGACCATTCACAACGTTGGTTAATGCGCCTCTCTTATTCATGTCATAGACAACGATCGGTGTCTTGTTATCACGACACAAAACAATTGCCGTTGTATCCATGACTGCCAGCTTTTGATTAATTACTTCATCAAAGGTCAGTTTGTCATACTTTTTTGCATCAGGATTATTAACCGGATCAGCAGAATAGACACCATCAACCTTGGTGGCCTTGATTACAACATCTACACCAACCTCTATGCCCCGCAAACTTGCTGCGGAATCAGTTGTAAAATATGGATTTCCGGTCCCTGCAGCAAAAATAACAACGCGACCTTTCTCCAAATGGCGAATGGCTCGGCGTCGTATGTAATCTTCACATACCTGGTGGATAGTCAAGGCTGACATCACACGCACGGACATACCATTTTTCTCCATGCCATCCTGTAGTGCCAGTGAATTAATCACAGTTGCCAGCATTCCCATATGATCGCCAGTTGTGCGATCCATACCAGCTGCAGACAAACTAACACCACGGAAAATATTGCCACCACCAATCACAATCGCGACTTGCACACCACTATCAACCAGTGATTTCACTTCCTTTGAAACCTGTTGGATAACCGCCGGGTCGATACCAAATTCCTTTTCACCCATTAACGCCTCACCACTGAACTTGAGCAGGATGCGTTGGTATTTGTTTGTCTGACTGCTGGTCACTACTGCTATTTCCTGTTTGTTATTAACCCTTAACCTGGGCCATTACTTCATCGGCAAAGTTTTCCTCTTTCTTTTCCACGCCTTCGCCAACTTCCAGGCGGACAAAGGCATGTACTTTTGCATTTTTGTCTTTCAACAATTTTTCAACAGTCAAATCCGGATCCTTAACAAAAGGCTGGCCAAGCAAGGTGATCTCTTTAAGGAATTTCTTGAGACGCCCCTGCACCATCTTTTCGATAATCTCAGCAGGCTTGCCGCTCTCCTGTGCCTGAGCGGTGTATATTTCTTTTTCCTTATCCAGTTCTGATTGAGGAACATTCGATTCATCAACACAAACAGGGCGGCTTGCAGCGATATGCATTGCCAGATCCTTACCCAGCTCTTCATCGCCACCTTCCACATCAACGAGCA
>JASFLV010000200.1:0-5748 GCA_050117915.1 Thioalkalispiraceae bacterium
CACAAACTATGTGATAACCACCGATGCCTTTAATGACTACAATCTCGCCGGTCTGTATCGCTGAGATCGCAGCCTGCAAGGCATGTCCATTACCTTTGATAACTGTGTCCTGATGTTTGTAAACCAACTGCGGACCGCATTGTGGACAGGCGATCGGTTCAGCATGAAAGCGTCGATCAGAAGGGTTTTCATACTCTGTTTTACACGCCGGGCATAAGACAAAGCCATCCATGGTTGTATTTATCCGATCATAGGGAAGCTGGCGAATCAGCGTGTAGCGTGGACCACATTGGGTACAGTTGATAAAGGGGTAGCGATAGCGTCGATCAGAAGGTTGATAGAGTTCCTTTAGGCAATCATCACAGACAAAAAGATCGGTGGGAAGATGAACATCTTGTTGTAGGGTTTTCTCAGAATCAACGATTTTAAAGTCGTTGGTTGCTATGCCGTCACATGCCTGTTGTTCAAGCAAGACGGGTTCGGCATTACTGGGGGCGCGTGCAACCAGCTCATGAATGAACTGTTCAATATTGGTCTTCTCGCCCTGAACCAGGATAGAAACACCACTGCCGCTATTTTTTACATAGCCAACAAGCTGGTATTTGTTTGCTATGTGATAGACAAAGGGGCGATAGCCTACGCCCTGCACACGGCCACCGATGCGCAGCTTACAGGCAAGTGCTTTATTATTCCTGGCCTGAAGCCTATGCATGCCTGGCCTTTTCAGTAGTAGTCGGCCTGGTTAGCCAGTCCAGAATAGTGATAACCATGTCGGCAAGCTGTTGAACGGCTTGCCGGTCGGGTAAACCAGGTTTATCCGTATCCACGCAAAGACCAGCCAGGTAGAGTTGTTGTGGTAATTCACCCAGCGCCTGACCCAAACTCAATGTTTCACTAACACCCATGGCGTGGCTGGAGAGGGTATTGCCCTGGGCAATCAGTGCAGTCTTATCAAGCTGAACAACCTGTCCAGCACGAGCTTTGTCATCGATGGCATCGATAAGAATCGCGGCCGCACAGTCTTTTAACTCTTGAAGAAGTTGAATACCCGGTCGATCGCTTGCGCGCAGTTGAACCTGTTGGGCTTTGGTTTCGGGCAGGGTGCTGTTTAGCCGTTCAATAACCAACCAACCGAGCTGATCCTGGCCAAACGGTGAACCAATACCGATGACTTTTATTGGTATCAATTCCGTTTGACCTTTATCTTCAGGAAATGGGTTGCACAGGAAATACAGGGGTCATAGTTACGGATTACCGTTTCACCGTGTAGACGTAGCTTATCGTCATCCTTATCCAGGCCAAGCGCCTCCAGCGATAGCCTCAGGTCTTCTTCGATGCGTGCCTGGTTCTGACTGGTAGGGGGAACAATCTCGGCGCTGGTAACATCGCCATTCTTAGCCAGTTCATAGCGGTGCCAGAGAATGCCGCGTGGTGCCTCGGTACAGCCGTAACCGATACCAGCCGTTGGGTTCACTTCAGCATATGATTGAGTGGGATGCTGATAGGACTCCAGAAGCATAATCGCCTCTAACATTGCGAAATAAATCTCAGCTGCTCTGGCGATAATGCTATGAAACATGTTCTGACTGGGGAATTGTATCTTCGTCTCTGCCAGGACATGTTTGACCTCATCGGGCAATTTGTCATAGTTGATATTTAACCTTGCCAGCGGACCAACCAGATAGGGTTTCCCATCAAGATGGGAATGCAGTGCCGTAGAGTGGGGCATATGCGATTCGATAAAGTGTTCTCGATATTGATCGATACTGATATCCAGGCCGGTACTGCTGACGATGTGTCCTTCATTCATCGGGTATTCATCAGGATGCCGTAGCGCCACGCTGGTAAATTCCTGGGTGACAGACGGAAAGGCCAGTTGACTGCTCCAGCGGATCAGCTCACGTGCCTCAGTCAATCCCGCTTTCAGATCATCAAGCAGGATTTCAATTTCGTTTTGATTGGGGGCGGTGGTGAATCCACCAGTACAGACCCCGACCGGGTGCACCGAACGGCCACCCAGCAGACGTATGATATTGTTACCCAGGTTTTGTAACTTCAAACCGCGCCGTACTTCGTCGGGATATTTCTCCGCCAGTTCCACTACGTTACTAAAGCCAAGAAAGTCGGGCGCAGCCAGTAAATGAATATGTAAGGCATGCGACTCGATCCATTCGCCGCAGTAGATTAAACGCCGCATGCTGCGCACCCAGGGTCCCGGATCAAGGTTAAAAATATCCTCGATCGCATGGACCGCACTCATCTGGTAAGCAACGGGACAGATACCACAAATACGGGCAACGATATCAGGTATCTCGGTATAGGCACGTCCCTCGAGAAACTTCTCAAAATAGCGAGGCGGCTCATAAATCCGCAGGTGTAGATCCTGTAACTGGCCATTACTGATTTCCAGCTCAAGCGCGCCTTCACCTTCAACGCGGGCCAGTACCGGGACTTCAATTCTGATTGTACGATCTGTCATTTATTGTCTGACCATGTTCGGGCTGCATCATTAAACACGGATGCGCCGGTATTAATAAATTGAAATCGCCGACGAATATCATTGGGAAGTAAACCGAGTCCTTCAAACCGCTGTCCCAAAGACTTGGTATTGCTATTTTCAGCTGGCCCGTAACAGGCATAGCAGTCACGACCCACGTGCGGGCAGATGGCACCACACCCGGTTTGCGTCACCGGGCCCATGCAGGGTTCAGCTTTGGTCACCATGACACAGACATTTTGCTGGCGTTTACATTCCAGACAGACTTTTTCCTGCCGTACATGCGGACTAACATTGGATAAGAGATCTCGTACGATCAACAAAACCTGCTTCGAGTTGACCGGGCAGCCCCATAATTCAAAGTCGACTTTGACATGTTCCTTGATCGGGGTTGACGTGTTGAGTGATTGAATATATTCCGGTTGCGCATAAATAGCTGATGTCCATGCTTCTGCATCTGCATAGTTGCGCAAGGCCTGCAGACCACCGGCAGTAGCACAGGCGCCAATCGTAATCAGATACTGACTGTTGTTCCTGATGCGCTGGATCCGATCAATATCATGCGGGGTGGTAATACTGCCTTCAATGAAGGCAATATCCACTTTGGCATCCGGGTCCACCGGGCCGGCCTCGGCAAAATGCACCAGCTCAACCATGTTGGCAAGGGTCAGCAATTCCTCGCCGGCATTTAGAAACGCCAGTTGACAGCCATCGCAGGAGGCAAATTTATGTACCGCGACTTTAGGTTTCATATCAAGCTCTGTCTCATGCTAGAATCCTTTTAATCCAAACAGCTCTTTTACCTGTTCATAACAGAATACCGGCCCATCTTTGCAGACAAACTTCTCGCCGTACTGGCAGTGACCACAATGTCCCACCGCACATTGCATGTTGCGTTCCATGCTCAACCAGAGATCACATTCGCCGATACCTTGTTCCAGCATGTGTTTAATCACTACACGCATCATGCCTTCTGGTCCGCACATCATCACGATAACGCGTTCTGGATCATAGTCGAGTTGATCAAATAAACCGGTGACAGGACCGATATGCCACGGCCAGATGGCATTTCCAGCATCGGCAGCCAGTAAGACCTGTGTATTCGATGCCTGTCGCCATTGGTCGTAACGCTCTTTCCAGATGAAATCATTGGCATGTTTGACGCCCTGGACGATATTCACGGCACCAAACCGTTCGCGACGCTTCATAATGTAATTGATTACCGACACAGTCGGGGCACAGCCAAGGCCACCGGTGACGATCACCACGTCTTTTTGCTCAGCCTGCTCCATTGGCCAGCCACGTCCATAGGGACCACGTACCCCAATCCGTTGACCTTGCTTAAGATCAGAAAGTCCTTTGGTGACGCGTCCGACAGCACGAATCGTGTGGTCGTAAACATGTTCGTCCATAGGATCGGAAACAATTGAAATGGGTACCTCGCCAACCCCATATAAATACAACATATTAAACTGACCCGGTTCAAACTGATATGCCGCATGCACCTTGGGGTCAGTAAACTGCAGGCGTAGCGTAAACAGGCTAGGTGATTCCTGGATGCGTTCAATGATCTCAGCCTCAAGCGGCAGGCGAGGGTTCATCATTGGTTCTCACCCGCAATGGCTGCCACTTCCTCGGTCAGATCGATCCCCACCGGGCACCAGCTGATGCAACGTCCGCAACCCACACACCCAGAGCGCCCATATTGATCATGCCAACTCCCCAATTTATGAGTGAGCCATTGTCGATAACGTTGCGAAGTCTGGGAGCGAATAGTAATGCCATGAATATAACTATGCTCGGCAGTAAAACAGGAATCCCATTGCCGCACATGCTGACTCTCAGTTCCATCCAGGCTGGGGATTTCGTTTTCGGAATGACAGAAGCAGGTAGGACAGACCGAGGTACAATTTCCACAGGACAAACAGCGTTCTGCCACCTTCTCCCATTGTGGGTGTTGCAGGTTATCAAACAGTAAATCTTTTAAGTTATGCGCAGGAAGCTGACGTTGTTGTTGCTGTGCCGCGGCCTGGATTGCCTGGTCGGCTAGATTCATATCCTGTTCAGTCGCGAGCTGTGTCTCCAGCTGTTGCAGTAAGTCTTTACCTTGTTCGGTTAATGATTCAACTATATAGCCTTTATCCAATTCGGTCATAGCCAGGTCATAGCCGTAATGCGCACGGGGCCCGTCATTGGTTGAAACACAGAAACAGGTATCAGCAGACCGCGTGCAGTTTATCGCGACTAGCAACATATTTTGCCTGCGAGACAAATAGTAAGGATCTTTGGCATGATCATGTAAAAAGTGTTTGTCCATTAGATATAATGCAGCAATGTCGCAGGCGCGCACACCAATGAGAGCCAGTCGACTGTCGTCGGCTATGACAGGATTAAAAGATAGCTTGCCATCGTTATCTTTGACAGATGACCACAGTGGTTCATAAGGTTTAAATACAAAAGGTTTTATCGCCTGTGGACCGGTTGCCCATTGAAAATATTGCTGACTCTCATTTTTGCTAAGCGTATAGGTACCCGCAGATTGGGTATCGATAATACCCTGGGGCAACTGATTGACGTTTGTCAGTGTATCGAAAACAATGGTGTGTTCTCTTAGCTGTGGACCAATGCAGTGATAGCCTGACTCGATGAGCAAATCGAGCAACTGTTGTAATTTATTATGCTGCAAAAAATCCAAACCGGAAACGCTCTCTTGTCTAATTAGCTGGGTTGATGGAATCGTTTTTGTTGGTGCTTGTCTCTGGATTAGGTTTTGGGTCTATGTTTTGCCTGGCCTGGTGAAAAGTGTCTCGCTGTTGGGCTGAGAATGCAAGTAATCTATATATAGTGTCGCAACGCTGTTGTTCAAACATCGGCCAGCTGGGGATCGGTTGTTTCACCCATCTCCAGTCCGATCTGGATCAACTCACATCCCGGCAGAGGCGTTGCGTCTCCACGTGATTATAATCCAAACCATAATAATTATATGGGATATAGCCTGTTGCGCACGCTGATATTGGCCGTACAGAAGGCACGATAATTGTTGATTGGGCAGATCACCATAAGGGACTGAGAATGGTATTTAAAGACATTGTTACAAGTATGAGAATAAACAATAACTATATTTCGTCAATCCGGCAGACGGAGAAAAATGCTTCTTCATAATGAAATGGAAGTCGAGGCAATTATCCGCTGATGTCACATAATTTTGCACTAGTTTGCTATATATATGATCGATAAAGATCTAAAATTGT
>JASFLV010000201.1:0-5715 GCA_050117915.1 Thioalkalispiraceae bacterium
GTGCTTAAAGGTGATAAGAGTTGTGCAGAATCTATCGACCTTTTTAGATCGCTAGTCACAATCGTATTATAATTTCTAAACTTTTCCGCCAGGCTGGTTGCGATTTTATCGTTATCTGCGATCCCGCATTGTTTATACAGGTTAAGACACTCAGCAAATTTACGTGAAGATATCTTGTAGGGTAAATTTGGGACATCAGGTTGTCCGTGGCGCATAATTACTATTTCCATATCTCTAGTTTAGCAATTAAATATGAACATATGTTGATCAATCGAGGTCTGGTGATCGTTGATCACCAGTAGTGCCAGGAGAGGTATATTTAAGTTTAGCATATCTTATTGTGGTTCAAAGCTGGGGACTTTCATGACAGTTCCTGTTAACAAAGCTAATCTCATCTACAGGTATTTGACAAGATTATTGAGTACAGTTGTTATTTCTGGATTGTGAGGATAGCCACAACAGCAGCAGGAGAAAACAACAATGGCTGGAATTAGATCCCACCACGGGTCAGTTTATTCGGGTCCAGGAGTTTTTTTAACTCAGTTTCACTCAAGTCAGTTTCTTCGAGGGCCACTTCGAGTATTGGGCGGTGTTCGGCATAGGCTTTTTTGGCGATGCTGGCCCCTTTTTCGTAACCAATGACTCTGTTGAGCGCGGTTACCAGGATCGGGTTTTTATCCAGAGCCTCTTTTATGTTTGCCTCATTCACCGTGAAGTCTTTTATGGCTTTGTCTGCTAATACCCGTGATGCATTAGTGAGTAGCTCAATACTTTGCAGCAAGTTGTAGGCAATGACAGGTAACATCACATTGAGCTGGAAGTTACCACTTTGTCCAGCAATAGTAATGGTTGCGTCATTACCGATAACCTGCGCGCAGACCTGGGCAACTGCCTCAGGTATTACCGGGTTAACTTTACCCGGCATAATCGAACTACCCGGCTGCAATGAGGGCAGAGCAATCTCACCCAGACCTGCCAAAGGTCCAGAGTTCATCCAGCGCAGGTCATTGGCGATTTTCATCAGTGACACGGCCAGAGTCTTTAACTGACCACTGATTTCCACGGCGGTATCCTGGCTGGCCAAACCGACAAAGGGGTTTTCCATCGCGGTAAAGGCAAAACCAGTTCGCGCCTTTAAAGCTGCGGCAACATGTTTACCAAACTCTTCATGGGCATTGATCCCGGTACCAACTGCAGTTCCCCCCTGGGGTAAGGCACGCATTCGGGTGAGCGTGGCCTGGATCCGATACATACCATTTTTTATCTGGGTTGCCCAGGCCTGTAATTCCTGACCGAAGGTAACCGGCATCGCGTCCATTAAATGAGTTCGACCTGTTTTGGTAATATCTTTTAACTCTTTGGCACGCGTTTCCACGTTATTAATTAAATATTGAAGTGACGGTAGTAGCTGTTCCTCAATCTCCAGGCAGGCACTGACATGGATGGTTGTGGGGATTACATCATTAGAACTTTGGCTCATGTTGACGTGGTCATTGGGGTGTACCTTGTCACCCAATAGCTGACTGGCCAGGCTGGCAATCACCTCGTTAGCATTCATGTTGGTGCTGGTGCCAGAGCCCGTCTGAAACACATCAATGGGGAAGTGTTCGTCATGTCCGCCCTTGGCGACCTGTTCGGCGCAGTCCTGGATTGCGGCCGCAACTGTTTCGTCAAGCAATCCCAGGCGATGGTTAGCGGCGGCACACGCGGCCTTGACCAGACCCAGGGCACGAATAAATGCGCGTGGCATTTTTAAATCACTAATAGGAAAGTTTTCTACTGCACGTTGGGTTTGGGCCGCATAGAGGGCATCGGCGGGGACGCTGAGTTCACCCATGCTGTCGCGTTCAGTCCTGAACTTTTTGTCTGCCATGAAAGGGATTATAACCCGCTCACCGGGTAGATTAGAAACTTTCGAGGTTTAATTTTTTTGCGCGCCAGTTAATTACATTTTCTTCGACAACACGCCAGTAACCGCCGTCTTCCAGTTCCAGGATGATATTTTTATCCAGGACAACCAGCTTGCCATCTTTTCCCAACATGGTTTCGGTGGCATTGAAGCGTAGTCTTCGGGCGGTACTGCTAATCACGCTTATGTTTTGATAATTAATGGCTAACAGTGATGCGTTACTGAATTCGTACTTACGGCGGGCACGCCATTCCTTATAATCGATAACCCCTTTACTGGGCATGCCGTAGACCTTTACTTTTTTCGAGACCAACTGCATGTGCGAGTCAAGGTTAGACTGCTTGATACTTTGGGAAATATCGAGGCACCATGCATGCACGGTTTGTCGGTCGACAACTTGCTGGTTTACGGCGTTCATACCTTTTATATACTCTTCAAGGTGGGTATTATTTTAAATCGACCAAAACGGGAATAGCTTAAGGGTGTTTTCATAAATTATAGAATACCTTGCAACTTTTTGTTTCATAGACTCTTTTTGGATTTCTCACGCGGCCAGATTAGGGGATTTCCTTGATTTTATGCAAGAAAAAGCCGATGATACGCGCCTTTCGGGCCGGTCACTGATGAATAAATAATCAACAGCTGCGCCCATAACAATTAAAGCAAGCTTAAGGATTTTCAATGAACGACAGCGATAAGAAACGTCTGTTACGCGAGATGATATTTTTCCGACGCTTTGAAGACCGTTGTTTCGAGGCCTATGTAGAACGCAAGATTGGTGGTTTTCTCCACTTGTATTCTGGCCAGGAAGCAGTTGCGACGGGCGTGTTGGAAATGGCCAATGTCAACAAAGGCACGGATGGTGACTATGTTATCACGGGCTATCGTGATCATATTCATGCAATTAAAACCGGTGCTCCCCCCAAAGAAGTCATGGCCGAACTCTACGGTAAAGAGACAGGCTCATCAAAAGGTCGCGGTGGTTCAATGCACATTTTTGATCCGACTGTGAATTTCATGGGTGGCTATGCACTAGTTGGCCAGCCTTTCCCCCTGGCGGCGGGTCTGGCTCTGGGTTGCAAACATAAGAAGACCGATCAGATAGCCATCTGTTTTTTGGGTGATGGTGCCAATAACCAGGGTACCTTCCATGAGACCATGAACATGGCCAGTGTCTGGGAATTACCGGTCCTGTTCGTCTGTGAAAACAATGGCTATGCCATTGGTACGCACATCGATCGTTCAACTGCACAGAAAGACCAGTACAAGCGTGTTGATCAGGCCTACAACATGAAATCCAGTCAACATGATGGTATGGATATCGAGATTGTTCTGGAAGAGGCCAAGAAAGCGGTTGATTATGTCCGTAAAGAACAAAAGCCCTATTTTATTGAATTCATGACCTATCGTTATCGTGGTCACTCCATGTCAGATGCAAAAGGTTATCGAACCAAGGAAGAAGAAGCTGAGTGGGAGAAACGTGATCCGATCAAGATTCTTTCCAGGCGTTTGATCGAAGCAGGTGCCATCAAACAAGATGAGATCAAGGCAATGGAAGATGAGATTCAAAATGAGATCGAAAACGAGATCATCAAGTTTGCCGAAGAGAGTCCCGAGCCAAATGTGGCGGACCTGAACAAGTATGTGCTTGACGACAATCCTGATCCTCGTTGGGTTGGTCCCCTTAAATAAATTGTAATCGAAAATAATTTCCGAAAAAGAGAAATATTATGGCAGAGACAGCATATTGGGAAGCGATTAAACGTGCCCATGATGAAGAAATGACAAATGATCCATTGGTGATCGCCATGGGTGAAGATATTGGTGTTGCTGGTGGTACCTATAAGGCAACATCAGGTTTATTCGATAAATATGGACCTGAGCGCATCGTGGATTGTCCAATCTCGGAAAACTCGTATACAGGTATTGGCATTGGTGCCTCAATGGTCGGGATGCGTCCAATTATTGAGATCATGTCGATCAACTTCGCTTTATTAGCACTCGATACGCTGGTCAACGCAGCAGCCAAGATTCGTTATATGTCTGGCGGTCGTGTGCAATGTCCGATTGTTATGCGTACCCCCGGTGGTACTGCCCACCAGTTAGCGGCACAGCACTCGGCACGTCTGGCGCGGATGTTCATGAGTACCTCCGGTTTACGTGTCGTGACTCCGCGTGGTCCACTGGATGCCTATGGCATGTTGAAGTCTGCAGTGCGCTCCAATGACCCGGTCATCATTATTGAACATGAACGCATGTACAATCTGAAAGAAGATATTCCCGAAGAAGAGTTTTTCCGTCCTTTGGAAGGTGCCGAAGTGGTACGCGAAGGTGAAGATATCACCTTAATTGGCTACAACTTTTCTGTCCATCTGTGCCTGGAAGCGGCAAAGAAACTCGAGGCCGATGGGGTGAATGCTGAGGTAATCGATTTACGTTCTTTAAAACCTATCGATCGTGAAACAATTCGTCGCTCAGTTGAGAAAACCCATCGTGCCCTGGTTGCAGAAGAAGACGAGGCCCCGGTTGGAGTCGGTTCAGAGATTATTACCGGGATTATGGAAGACTGTTTCTTTGCGCTGGACTCACAGCCAGTGCGGATTCACGCTGCGGATGTGCCTGTACCTTATAACCATAAACTTGAACAGGAAGCGATTCCTGATGTGGATGATGTGTATCAAGGCGCATTGAAAGCACTTGGAAAAGTTTAATTCGACCAGAGTACTGGGCGCATAGGCAAATACTAATTGTGCTACCCGTTTTGAGCTCCATGGTTGATTTGAAAAGTTCGTTATAGAGTGGTTACATTCGAGCACTAAATTTTTGAACTCCCGGTGTTCTCTGTGATCCCCATCGTTAACTAAAAGAAGTTAGAAAAGAATATGGCAGAACCTTACATCATTAAAATGCCTCAGCTCTCGGATACTATGACAGAGGGCACAGTTGTTACCTGGGAAAAGGAAGTCGGTGATTATATAGAGCGTGGTACGATTGTTGCGACGGTCGAAACCGACAAGGCGATCATGGATGTGGAAGTTTTCCGCGAAGGCTATCTCTCTGGTCCCTTAACCGAAGTTGATTCGGTGATTCCTGTGGGTGAAGCCATGGGCTATCTGGTTGCCAGTAAAGATGAGGTTCAGCAAGGCGGTAGCGCACCCACAGCAGGTTCTGAAGTAAAAGGCGAGTCTGATACTGCACCGCCAGCCAGTGCATCTACCAGTGCATCTGATAGCGCCGAACAGGACACAGCTACGGGTACTTCAACGACTGATGCCCCGGCAGACAGTTACATGATCAAGATGCCGCAACTCTCAGATACCATGACCGAGGGCGTTGTCGTCAGTTGGGAAAAGGAAATTGGCGATCAGGTTAACCGTGGCGAGGTGGTTGCTCAGGTCGAGACCGACAAGGCGATCATGGACGTAGAGATTTTCCGTGATGGCATTCTTTCCGGTCCATTAGCCGATGTGGATAGTGTCGTTGCCGTTGGTGATCCGATCGGCTATCTGGTGAAGGACCGCGAAGCCGTTATCGATAGCAAGGCCAAGGCGATCAGTAGTGGTAAGCCTGAGACAATGGTGTCAAGGCCGAAACCTGAACCAGCCGGAACGGCCAAGCCGAAGACCCGTATCCCGGCCCAACCCTCGGGAGCCACACCAGCACCGCGTCCGAGACAGGGTAGTGCCACTCCCTATGCGCGTCAACTGGCGGGTGCCCATGGTATCGATTTGAATGCGATTCAGGGAACAGGGGCTGGCGGCGCGATCGTTGCGGCGGATGTCCTGAATGCAGAGGTGCAGACACCG
>JASFLV010000202.1:0-5705 GCA_050117915.1 Thioalkalispiraceae bacterium
CCATACTCCAATCCTGTGTCGATTTAAAAACTCAAAAAACATATACCAGAAATCAAGTTTTGCATACATGACATAATGTATAGCCCATTTATCGGCAGAAATCACCTTAGATTTAGAGTTTAACTTGTTGGTTTGGCAGGATATTACCCGTTAACGGCTGGGGAGGCAGGAACCCGGCACTTTTACAGGGACTAGCGAGCGTCTTTAAGTATGTGCAGCCCCACCCCGGGTGTGTTCAAAGGGGATATCAGACTTACTCACAGCCCATTGGCGACGCAATTCGTCCAGGGTGTAGCGCATACCATTCAATTCATAATCGACGATAGCCACCCCAAGGCCATCTACTGAGGAGTGGATGACACGGGTGTTGAAAATAATACCGGGGTTAGCTGAATCAAGCATTTGCAAACCAATGTGCGCCCCTCTCGGGACCTTGGGCAAATTGTGTAATCGCAGGAAAATCCCGGTATCCGAAACATTCAGGGAATAGCCTTCGAGGGTCCCCAGACGGGAGTGACTGACACGCATACGCGCCTGGACAGGGACGCGTGGGAAACTACGCCTATCATATTGTTGCTCTGCCAACTGCCCTACCTTCAACTTAATATTATCCAGCCCCAAGGCCATTAATTATCAATCTGTTAACTATATAAGCTTTTTAAGATGCAAGGAATGGGATTAAGGTCACAGATTGCAAAATCTGTATGTTGAGCAGAGTGCTAAGGAAACTAATAAAGACAGCCCGATCAGGCCATTACAAAAAACAGACACCAAACGAAAACTCCTGGAACTGTTCCTGGATATGGCGCACTTCACCTTTGAGTTCCAGGTTTCGCACATCGCCATCCAGCGTCATGATTGATTCAAATTCGAGTATATCACCAGGCCTGAAATGCGCATGCCCCACCAGACCCATCCCGCCCATCGAATAATCCAGGATTTCCAATTTCAGGTTTTTGCCGTGTTGGGTTTTAACTTTAACCGTCCGGCCATACTGTATGCGCTTATGTTTGCGCTTCTCCATTAATGCCTTTCCTGTGGTCTGTGTCATTGAGCAGCTACGTAGTCTGTTAGTGATACTAAATAAGTACACGCTAAATACTATTTCGTCAATCAAGTTAACATTTTGTAACGGATTGCCATTCTCAAAATAGTGTTAACTGGTTGAATTCTATTACTAAAGTGCTTCTAAATCGACGTATTCTATTTGTTTGAGTTCAAAGGCGAAGGGGCCTGCGAAACTAATTTCCAGGTAACTGCCCAGCGGTAAATCAACGATCACAAGTTTATCATGATAATAGATATGACCGTGATATGCCTCAATCTGCACAGCCAGCTTTTCCAGCCGCGTCTTGCTGATAAGACCCCTGTCCATTTTGATTAGATAAATCCACTTATACCGTTGTTCTTCTATTGAAATAAAACGACCATATTGATTGTCTGTCGCCATAATACACGACACCTCACGCTGCGCATGCGGTTGCGGTGGGATGCCCACGTAACGGTTGAGAATGAGAGACATTAAATCGGCATGGTGCACAGACCATTGCGCATACCACACCCCATTGCTTGAAGAATCCGTCATTCCCTCTGGGTACCTCTCACTTCCTTATGGACAAGACTCAGGCTATTAGTTAAATCTGACCGCCCGCCAGTCAATTCAACTTACACAGTTATTTTTGCTGAATCGTATATCTGAGTATTTCAACAACTTGTTGTGGAGTTTGTGCCCAGGCCTGTGCCGCGGCATCAACTTCTTTCAGGGCGTGAATGATCTCGGGGTCATGCAAGGTAATAATGGATTTGCCTAATGCGGCCGCATAACCTGCATCAAATGCCGCATTCCATTGCTTATACTTATCGCCAAACCGAACCACAACGATATCAGCCTGTTCAATAAGGTTGCGCGTACGTATCGCATTGATTTTAGCACCTTTATGGTCGTACCAGAAATTCTGTTCCTCATCACCGAGAATCTTTACACCACATTCATCACTGGCAGCATGATCAGTGACGGGCGAACTAAATACGACCTCGAGTCCTGCCTCCTGGCAACCGCTAATGATTTGCTCTCGCCAGTCACTATGAATCTCTCCAGATAAGTACACATGCCAATTGTTCATTTCAATCCCACCATATAACTTGTTAGCTAATTTCAATTTTGCCTGCGATAAATGGAACGATAACCAATGCGATGAGCGTTGCAAACAAAATATCACGATCGATACCAATATGTTCAATGACGCTTTCTGGCAAGTTGGCACCTATCGTACATAACAGCACCAGGAATATGAGCAGCATGCGACGGTGCACCAGTAATCCTGCGATCGCGATCGCCGCCAGGGCAGCTAACAGATAGTTTGCGTCCAGGCCAAGACGGGCAATCATGCTATCCGGCAGATTAATCACGATGGACAGAAAAACGATAAGAAAGACTAAACTAAATTTCGCAATCATGGTTTATTCATGCTGCACGCTGTCAGTGATTGTTAACCGATGTCGGTTTCACCTGCATGTGTCTCGCTCCAGTACTGTGCCATCACTTACATAATATGGCAGTGATTTATTTGGCAGCTGACCATCTGGCCTGCCCGAGCGCCTTGATCCGCCTCAACCCTGTTCGAGAGGCTCCGCCAAAATAGCAGTGATTTATCCAGGGTAAATATAGATAGATCAAATAGTTAGCTAGCCCTTCATATTTTTGCATTTTGCTCGATATATAGGCTAAGCACAAGCAATATAGAAATAGAGTTGGATGGAACAGCCCGATAACCCGATAATTGGTCTTGAGGAATGGACCCGCCGCATCAGCGAAGAAGAGATGCCGGTCTTTGCCCATACTGCTCGTAGTATCGCCGCCGCCTCCAGTGAGGAAGAGACCTCGATTGCCAACCTGGCTCACCTTATCCTGCGCGACAGTAGCATGACCGCGCGGGTCCTGCGCCTGGCAAACAGCGTATTTTTTAATCCCTCCGGGCAACCCATCAACACGATTAGTCGCGCTATCGTGTTACTGGGTTTCGATTCGGTTCGTAGTATGGCGTTGTCAATTGCGCTGCTGGAACCGCTCCTCAAAGGCGTACAGCATGACCATGCTTTGGAAGAAATGGCACGTTCATTCCATGCCGCGGTTCAGGCCCGCAGCCTGGCCCAGCAAAGAGGCAGCTCAGAACCCGAAGCCGTCTTTGTCGCGGCTCTCTTAGCCCGTCTTGGCAAGATGGCCTTTTGGTGTTTCCCTTATGGTCGGGCAAATCAGATGGATGAGGCCTATCGCAACTGGGATGACTCCGACAAGGCAGAAAAGTCGGTACTTGGTTTTACCCTTAAGCAGCTGTCTTGCTCACTCAATGAAGAATGGAGTCTGAGCAGTTTATTGACCAATTATCTCACCGGTAATAACCAGGAGAGTCAGGCCGTTATGGAACTGGAATATGCCGATAACCTGATCCTGTCGGTTGAAGATGGTTGGGGTGGAATCAAAACCAGTGAGTGTATTAAAAATATTGCAGAGCATCTTGATTTATCGATCGATGAAGTCAAACAGCTGGTGCAGAAAAATGCACATGAAGCGGCCATCACCGCCAAAGAATATGGAGCAGAGGCAGCGATTAAATATATTCCACTACCGGTAGATGGCCAGGAAGAGGAAGTTGCAGCCTTCGCTACCCCACATGTAGCTGATCAAACCCTGCAAATGGACATTTTACGTGAGCTCACCACCATGCTGCATGAAAAGGCGGATCTGAATGCAATTTTAGGTACTATCAGTGAAGGGATCTATCGTGCCCTGGGAATGGAACGAACAATTATATCCTTCGTCTCACCGCAGGATAATCTACTATGTGCTAAATATACACTTGGTGATGATAAAGACAGGTTTAAAAACTGTTTTGCAATCTCGCTTAATGAGAAAAATATTTTTTCTGCTATTCTCAAAAACAGATCGGCATTCTGGTTAAATGATCAAACTCGTAAAAACAGCCTGCCTCTGATCACTCAGCCTATCAAACGGTGTCTCGACGTACTGGAATTTTTTGCCATGCCTATCTGGGTCAATAACCAGGGACGAGGGCTGATCTATGCCGACTGCAAACGTAGCGGGCGTAAATTATCCATGCAAGAATTCCAGACATTCACCCACTTTAGTGAATACGCATCGATCGCCTTTGATCTGCTGGCCACTCAGTCCAGAAAAAAATAACAGCGTCTCAGAGATTAACTTCCTGGATTAATTCAGCAGAATCATTTTTTGGTGAGTTTACCTGCCTGCTAACCGGATGCATTCTCAGGTCATCGCCCTGATAGGGAACAAGGAGTGACTTCAATGTTTCCGGATCCTGGTCATCCACTGACAACCAGGTCGCGAACTGTTCTGGTCTTAGCAATACAGGCATACGCTGATGAATATTCTGCATTAGTGGATTGGCATCGGTTGTGATGATGCTGAAAGAAAGCATCAGTTGCGCTGCATTATTAGCTGACGCCTGCGCATTACTCGGCCAGACATCCCAGATTCCGGCCATGACCAACAACGAATTATCTTGTTTATGAATATAATAAGGTTGTTTAGCCTTCCCCGATTTTTCTCCCTCGGCCTTAATCGCTTGCCATTCATAAAAACCATCACAGGGCACCAGGCAACGTTTGCGCTGAAACGGAGTTTTATAGGCGGGTTTTTGCTCGATGGTCTCGGCCTTGGCATTAATCATGTTGAAACGTGGATCAGGTCCTTTTGACCAGCCGGGCACCAGCCCCCAACGCATCATTTTGCAAACCCGCTGTTTTTCCTTATTATTGACAATAACGGGCGCCAGTTGGGTAGGCGCAATATTGTAGGACAGGTGGTATGTCGGCACTTCACCATGCAGATGAAAATAGTCGAGTAATGAACTCGGTTCCCGCCCTAATGTATATCGGCCACACATATAACTACGCCACAATTCGCCTATTAGCCAGTTTTGTATTAAGGTCAGCTTAAGCCTAACTACGTACTGTCCAGAATTTTAAATCAATCCTGATCCAAATAGATGCGACTAGATTCATTTTTTACCGGTACACGCCAAAAGCGCTTTGAAAAACAGGTTCGTCCGCACCTGAGCGTACTTTATCAATACGCCTGTCGTCTCTGCGGCCAGCCTGACGATGCCGAGGACCTGGTCCAGGATCTACTAATAAACCTTTATCACAAGGATATCGACCTGGGAGCCCTCAGGCAGCCGAAAACCTGGCTGCTTAAGAGCCTCTACCATCAATTCATCGATTTCACGCGAAAGCAAAAGCGCAACCCCAGCGTGCCCAACTACGAGGACGAAACAGAGACCCTCAACCAGCAGAGCGATATCGCCCATGGCCCGGGCCAGGCGCTTGAACAGGCCAGGCTGGGTAAGAGGCTGGAATCTGCCCTGAATCAGCTGCCGGTCGAGCAAAAGATATTGATTTTATTACATGATGTAGAGGGACATACCCTGGTGGAAATCGCCGAAATCATGGACACCCCGCTTGGGACCCTCAAATCCCGCCTACACCGGACCCGAAAAAGCCTGCGCACTATCCTACAGAGGGAACCCTTTCGCGAGATTCGACGTGTTAATCTATGAGTGGACACAGGACCCCCTTATGAAATGCGAATCTGTCATAGCCCAGCTTGATGATTACCTGGATAACGAGTTATCTGCCCAGGAGCATGAGGCTATTGTTCAGCATCT
>JASFLV010000203.1:0-5664 GCA_050117915.1 Thioalkalispiraceae bacterium
GATCGGCAAACCCTGAAGTATGCCACCGACCTTGGCATGGCATTCCAGCTTACCAACATAATACGTGATGTTTACGATGATATTTCAAAGAACCGTATTTATATCCCCATGGATGAGCTGGAAAAATTTGGAGTTAGCGAACAGAACCTGCGTAACCAGATTGAGGATAAAAAATTCCTGGCACTCATGGCCTATCAGGCAGAAAGAGCAAAGACTTATTACGCCAAGGCATTTGAGCAATTACCTGAATCTGATCGTTTTAGCCAACGCACTGGTATTATAATGGCGGAAATTTACCGTACCCTACTCAATGAAATCATTCACGATGGTTTTCAGGTTCTGACGAAACGCACAAGCTTGCCTCCACTGCGTAAACTCTGGATTGCCTGGAAGACGAAACGCCGGGAGAATAAACGCCATAAACGCTGGCTAAAGGCACATGGAAATTCAGCCCAATAAAAAATCAATTATTGTCGTTGGCGGTGGTTGGTCTGGTTTAAGTTGCGCAGTCGAACTTAGCCGTCTTGGATTTAGCGTTACTGTTTTAGAATCAGCGCGCCAACTCGGCGGCCGGGCACGACGCGTAGCCTTCAATGACTATTCGATTGACAATGGACAGCATGTTCTGATTGGCGCATATCGACAGACACTCGCTTTATTTAGGACATTGAAGATTTCCTTCGATCAAACCATGCTCAGGCAAAACCTTGATTTGCATCTCCTCGATCAAAACCGGTATAAATTCAATCTTCGCCTGCCTACCCTGATTACCCCATTAAATCTTTTTGTCGGTTTACTTCAGGCAAAAGGCTTCGGTTTTAAAGATAAATGGCATGCCTTGAAATTCGGATTCAAATTATTCTCAAATTCAGTGGTAACGGGTAATGGCCAGCATATCGATATCAGTGTCGCAGAGTTATTAATTAATCAAAGACAAACCAGCAACGCCATCAAGGCCTTATGGGAACCTATCTGCCTGGCCAGCTTGAATACCCCTATTGAGCAAGCCTCTGCAAATGTGTTCGTTCGCGTATTACATGACACTTTTTGCCGCACCCGAAGCGATGCCGATCTAATCTTACCGAGCGTTGATTTAGGTAACCTGTTACCGGACCCCGCACTGGACTATGTTGAAAAACATGGTGGTAATGTCCATTTAAGCAAACGGGTAACCGTAGTCACAACCGAGCAACGACATGTAACTGGCGTGCGATGTGATACGGAACGCTATGCAGCGGATCACGTAGTGCTCGCCATACCGCCTAATGCCTGCATGCCACTGGTTAAGGAACACCCTGCCTTACATGATGTTGCCTATAACCTTAGTGCGTTTGACTACAACCCCATTGTCACTCTTTATTTAAAGTACCCAAAGAATGTAAAAGCCGATCATCCTATCCAGGCCCTGTTGGGTACCACTTCGCAATGGGTCATCGATCGAAGTTTTGCCGGTCAACCCGGTCTAATTGCGGTCGTCATCAGTGGACCCGGACCGCATATGGAACAGGATAACGAGACACTACGCAAACATATTGAGACAGAAATAGCCGAATCTTTCCCGCATTGGCCGGCTCCGGATGATGTAATGATTATTCGTGAAAAACGTGCCACCTTTAACTGCCGAACAGGAATTGACAGTCTGCGGCCTGATAATAAAACTGCGATTAACGGTCTATGGCTCGCCGGTGATTATACAAAAACGTCTTACCCAGCCACCCTGGAATCTGCTGTGTCAAGTGGCAGACAGGTTGCCCGCCTGATCAATGACTATGAACTGGAACAGCTCGATAACAACAAATGATGGTTAAAGACAACTATGACTGAACATGTTATTTCTATCTCCGAATACTCACCGGCCACAGATATCCTGGCTGACAAGGTCATTTTGGTAACCGGATCAGGCGAAGGCCTTGGTCGTAATCTGGCCCTCAACTTTGCCCGCTATGGTGCAACCATTATTCTCTTAGGCAAATCAGTCAAACAACTTGAAACCGTGTATGACGAAATCGAAGCCCAGGGAGGACCACAACCTGCGATTATCCCCATGGATCTGGAAAAAGCAGAAGAAGCTAACTATATCGATCTCGCTAATGCAATTAACGACAACTTTCAGCAACTGGATGGTCTGGTTTTAAACGCCGCCGTTTTAGGCCAACACAGTCCGGTTGTAAATATTGATCTGGCGCAATGGTCACGTAGCCTGCAAATCAACCTGACGGCTAATTTCCTGTTTCTCAAACATTGCTCGGGGCTGCTCAACCAGGCTGAGCGTGCCTCAGTGCTCTATGTTAGTGATCAACTGGCGCTACATGGCAGGGCGTACTGGGGAAGTTACGCGCCTAGCAAGTCAGCCTGCGTAAACCTGATCCAAACCGTCGCTGATGAATGGGAGGCCAACACCAACATTCATCTCAATAGTATTGACCCTGGCCCGATGAAAACTGCGCTTAGGCGGATGGCCTTTCCTGGCGAGGATCCCAACCAACTGCCTGCGCCAGAATCGGTGGCCCACGCCTTTCTCTACTTTATGGACACCGGCCAACAATGGCCGAGCGGCAAGCACTTTTCATGGGATTCTGCCGCACGTCACCTGACGGAAAATTGACTCTTTCTCAGGCCCTAGTTAACTAGACTTTATATCTTCTTGTTTTTATTGAATAATCAGCGCTTTGCTGAGACTGGTCAATATTGGCATAAGTTTCGCATAGTCCTGGTATCTCAACAAAAGAGTACGATTATGGCTATTCACACATTTACTGATCGAAAAGAGTCGCAACCAAAGACCACGACTCCGGACCCATCTGTAGATTTAAAAGATTTCGACATTCCGGAATTGCAGCGCACCCTGAAGCTGGCTGGCCTGTTGCAGACCTCCCTGGAGGTTGAAAATATCTTTGAGTATTTTATTGACTCAATTCGTGATGCTGTGCCGTTCTCGAGTGCCGAATACAGTTTCGACGAACTTGAATTGAGCCATTCGATTGGCAAAGCAGAACGTCATAGTTGTGCCTACCGGCTGCGGATTACCGGTGATGATCTGGGTGAACTCAAGTTCACCCGTAACAAGAAATTCAACGAAGACGAAATGGAGTCGATCGAGAACCTGATTTACCACCTGGTTTATCCATTAAGAAACGCAATTGCCTACCAAAAGGCCCTGCAGGCGGCACAGATGGATAGCCTGACCGGTATCCACAATCGTGCAGCAATGGACAATAGCCTGAATCGTGAAGTCGAGTTATCCCACCGGCATGATACACCTTTATCATTGCTGATTATTGATATCGACCACTTCAAGCGAGTCAACGATAGTCTGGGGCACACTGCCGGAGACACCGTATTGAAATCAATGGCAAAGTGCATCCAGGAAACCATGCGCACCAGTGACATGCTGTTTCGCTATGGCGGTGAAGAGTTTGCCCTCCTGTTGTCCGGCACGGACATCGAAGGCGCCCGCCAGGTGGGTGAACGCATCCGCAATGCAGTGCAGACCTATCCCTTTGTCTTCGACGGTAAGGACCTGGATTTGTCGGTAAGTATTGGGGTGGCCAGTCTGGGCCGCAGCGAAAGCGCCCATCGCCTGTTTGACAGGGCCGATGCGGCTCTTTACCAGGCCAAGAAAGCCGGTAGAAATCAAGTACATAGCCAAAACAGGGGCTAAACCGCCTTAAGATAGCCAAATTGTAAATTTTTGAAATATTTCACACATTTGGCAGATCACTTCAAGTTTTCTGGTTAAAATGCGATCTAATCTAATGATTAGTACCACATTTGAGGCGACGCTATGAATTACCTGGACCAATTAGACCAGATGCTCGATGCAAACTTTCGTATCGTAAGTATTGAGACTTATGATCCAGAGCGCGTCACAGACCTGTTTACCCAACTAAGCCGCTTCAGTAACAAGGCGTTCTACATGTGGGAAAATGACCAGGGATTACACCGAATCGGTGCCTCACATATCAAGATTCCACGTACCGGTCCTGCCCGGGAATTGTTAAACCATGTTGAGAGTAGTAAACACTTTGGTGTCTATATCCTGCGTGACTTCAATGATGCGCTGCAAGAAGAAAAGAACATCCAGATACTGATGAAGATTGCCTCTGGTGATGTCAATAAAGTCGTTGTACTACTGAGTGATTTCATTAATCTACCCAAAGCACTCAAACCGTTTACCCTGCGCTCTAAACATCAGATGCGTCAGGCTGGTTAAACCGCACCACTAAAACCGCAGTTATTTTTCAGGCCACATCCCGCGCAGGCAGGATTTTTCGCACGACAGTGATGTTTGGCGTGATGCACTATTAAGGCATGATATTCGTTAAATAACTCTGTCTTGTTTTTGTGTCTGTTTAATTTCTTCTCAAACCACAGACGCAATTCTTCATAGCTGGTTGCTGCCTCGACCATTCCCAGCCTGGAGAACAAACGGCGCGTATAGGCATCAATAACAAAAACGGGTCGTTGAAAAGCATATAACAGAATATCATCTGCAGTTTCAGGACCAATCCCGTTAATGGCTAACAATTCCTTACGTAAAGATTCTGTAGGTAATACTGTTTTTGATTTATTAAAAGCAAGATACCAATGACAATAATTCTTCAGCCGCTCTGCCTTTACATTAAAATAACCAACCGGTCTTAATAAACTTGCGAGTTTTTTATTATTCATCGCAAGCAGCCTGCTGCAATCCAGCACATTCTCCCGTTTAAGGTTTTCAATGGCCTTTTCTACGTTTGTCCAGCTGGTATTCTGAGTGAGGATAGCGCCAACCATGACTTCAAAGGGCGAATCAGCAGGCCACCAGTTCTGTTGGCCATGTTGTTTATACAACTTTTGGTAGATCTGATAAGGGGTTAACACACTCGAAAGCTTTTTATCAATAAATCAAGTTGCTCATTACTAAGTTTACATACTGGCAATGAAGTTATTAATCTGTACCGACCTGGTAATCTAATCCAGGTCGGTACAGTCACACCTTCGTGTGTTAGTAGGCGATATCACCGCTCCTGAACTTTTTCAGCAACTTGTTCATTTGCAGCTTGAGCTGCATAAAGCGGTACACTGACGATAAACAACACGAAGGCGGCTATGGCAAGCGTAGAAATACGCATGAGACACCTCCCGTTGGCATATGTGAGTAAGTAACCGCCAAATCCTTTAACTGACACGACTTATTTTTATTCTGGACGAATCCCTGTCATAACGCTTACATTCACAATATGTTTTCATTTTTTTCGTCGCTTCTGTTGCTGTCCACGACGATGCTTTTTGGTACTTGCCTTTTCATTATTCTGTTTTGGCAGACCAACAAGCTCCAGTAGCAAATCCGTTGTGCTTGAGTCCAACTCCTGATGACGGCCCGGTCTAATCGAGCGCGGCAGTTGAACAGGTCCATAGCGAATGCGGTGTAAACGACTTACCGTATGCCCGACCGCTTCCCACATCCTTCTCACTTCACGGTTACGCCCTTCGCGTAAGGTGACGTGATACCAGTGATTAGCACCTTGCCCTCCTGCGTCGCAAATTGTAACAAATTTTGCGGGTCCGTCATCTAGTTCGACACCGGTTTCGAGCTTTTTTAACGTCTCCGGGGTTACTTCACCCAAAACACGGACTGCATATTCCCTTTCCAGTTCATAACTGGGATGCATAAGGCGATTA
>JASFLV010000204.1:0-5659 GCA_050117915.1 Thioalkalispiraceae bacterium
CCAATCTCTACACAGGGAGTGAAAGGTAGATCTGCTGGGGTATGCAGTCCAACAAAACCGATAAACTCGGCTGTAATCTTTGTTTCTACGGCCCAGAAACTCCAACCGCGTTTAGCGATTAAAGTCTGGCAACGATCAGCCAAAGCGTCACTTTCTGCGTGTGTAAGCGGCGCAGGAAAGAACTCCATAACTTTTGGGTCAGCGTTGAGTGTTGCGAAGGGCTTGCGGTCTGCGTTACGCCACTGACGCAACCGAAGGCGATCTGTTTCGAACTCAATTGGCTCAGTCATTCACTTTCGTTCCGTGTTTTTCTTGATACCGCATAACGTCAAAGGCCATGCGCGCCCAAAGAAGCGAACGAAGTGAACGGTAGGGCGTCGCTATGAGCCACCTTGTTATGCCTTGAATTAACTATCACTTTGCTTGAAAAATTCTAATTGCTCATGTTCAATACTTTGTTGAAAGGTTGCAGCATTATTGGTAAGACGTTGAATTACCAGGGCACCTTCAACAATAATCAAAAAACGTTTTGATCTTGTCTCTGCTTCTGGAGGATTTATACCCGCTTCTTTTGCCAATTTTGTGAGCGCAGCTAACCAGCCATTATATCCTTCGTTCAATAGTGCATTGATTTCAGGTTTCTGTTCTCCAATCGTTAAAACATTCAATATGCAATTTTTTTTACCACTAACATAAAATTCTTTGAGGGCACTTACCATATTGCTAAATCGTTTTTGAGGCGATTGTTTGTTATCCCGTAATGGTTCAATCACCTTGCTTTGTAGTTGTTCACTAACATACAACACCACGGCTTTCACCATATCATCTTTACCAGCAGGAAAGCGGTGGTAAAGGCTGGATTTCTTAAGACCTGTCACCTCTGACAATTGAGAAATGCTTGTACCTTCATAACCGTGATCGCGGAACACTTCGAATAAAGACTCCGTCAAAGAAGTGTCATCAATTGTTTGGTGAGCCATGCGCAGATCCAGGATGAAAAAGATGCTTGACATTATACCGAACGATCGTTACATTTTACAATATACCGAACGTTCGGTATATATTATTTATGCTAACTAGAGGAATTTATTATGAAAAAAACTGCAATTGTCATTCTTTCTGACCCCCAAAATGGTGGCGAAGAAGCCCTAGGCCGATTATTCAACGGTTTAGCAGCAGCTTATGATATTAAGCAATCAGGTGGCGATGTATCGATACGGTTTCAGGGTGCAGGCACCCGGTGGCCAGGCCAAATAACCCAAAAAGACCATCCGGTGCATGGGTTATATGAAGCATTAAAGGAAGACATCGTCGGGGTATCGTGTGGTTGTGCCGATGTCTTTGGCGCCACAGAAGATGCTGTTGCCAGTGGTTTTGAATTAATAAAAGAAAGTCCAATTCCCGGAACATCAGGCGTACCAAGTACTGCCAGGTTGGTAGAGTCTGGGGTGAATATTATGACTTTTTAAATCAGAGGATGAGCCAGATGACGGTTAATAGCCTATTTCACAAAGGTGAACTTGAAGTGCAAGCGTTGGCAGGAGAGCAATCTGAGGCTATAAGGGTTAGCCGAATGATTCAAGAAACTGTACCGACCGGGGCACTGCAATTTCTGCAGCAACAATTCATGATTTGGATTAGTGTTGAGGATAACAACAATTTACCCTGGGCATTCCCGCTGTCTGGCTCACCTGGATTTGTTAATCCAAACCAGGGGGAACTAATTGAAATTGATTTAAACGAGAAAGAGCCTATTCCTGAAAAGTGGTCAAGTTATTTACAGAAAGGGAAGTTTATAGGCTGCTTGGCAATTGAATTAGCAAGCCGCCGCAGGCTCAGAATCAATGGCATTATAAAAGCATGCAACAATCAACAATTACAGATAGAGGTTCAACAAGCATATCCAAATTGTCCCAAGTATATTAGACGACGAGAAATCCTGAGCCAGCCAGGTGAAGGCCGTTTTCAATGGTTATCCAGTGGGACAGTCTTAAATAAAGAATTGAGTAATATTATAAAACAGTCTGATACAGCATTTATTGCGAGCATCGGACCAAACGGTGCCGATGTGTCTCACCGCGGAGGGCAGCCTGGATTTATTGATATTAATTCAATGAACAAGATAACGGTCCCGGACTATAAGGGTAACAGTCTATTTAATACACTTGGCAATTTTAAATTAAACCCAACTGGCGGACTGACAATCGTTGAATTTAATCAAGGATTATTATTACAACTAACTGGGAAAGTAAATCTACAGTTCGATAATGTTGATTCAGGCACAGCTACCGGTGGAACGAATAGATATTGGGATCTGACAGTGGATAAATGGCATTTGTTTCAATTACAGCCAAATATTAAATGGGATAATCTTGATTATTCTTCATATAATCCGCAGGCATAACGATTAAGCTTAGTTGAGAGAAAAAGTGGGGCGACGATAGGAGTGCCGCTTATGTGAATCAACTGGAGCGTTTTGTTATGCATGTTTTTCTATTAAACTTAAATCTGCGATACATTAACTTAATATTTTACCGTGCTTGCCTAGTTTATATTTCTTGCCTTTCCATTCAATAGTATTTTTAGATAAATTCATAATAAAAATCACAGGAAATAATACGGCATCATATACTAGCGTCATTGCTAGATTTGAGTAAACGGGCACTTTATATATTTTACTATTTAATAAAAATACTCCAATGCTTCGCAATAATAGAATGCTCATTATTAATATTATTGACCATATAGTGTACTCATTACTAACTGATTGAGCATATAGTAGTGATATTACTGAGCATATAAGCGGATTCCATAGAAATAGAAATAGTATGTATACAGGGAGGCCTTCAGCTCTGACCATACTAAACCATTTACCAAGATGATTAATTCCTTCCTTTAAGGATAGATCTTCGTGAGGCATTTTTACTGTTATTGGCAAAAGGGTATTTTTATAGCCAAACTCAGTAGTAGCAAACCCAAGCTCTCTATCATCACTTACTGTGCTTGAGAGTCTCCCATCAGCTTCGCACTTAATGAATAATTCCTTTGGCATTATCCATAATGCACCAATAATTGTAGGAGCTTTAGCATAAAAGTGTAAATATGAGAAAATTATGTTGTAAAAATTATTTATGTAAGTCTTTAGTAGGCTTCCGCCAGAAAGTCCAGAACCTTCGTAATAAGGCAAGCAATATACTATCCCTGTTTTAGTGGAGGTTAATGCCACAAGACCTTTATTTAATGTATCAGCTGACACAACAACATCTGCATCCATAGAAGCGATGACATCATATTTTGATTCTAGTACAGCTGATTTTATATTGTGCTGTTTACCCATTAACTCTTTGGACAAACCAGTAAGAATTACACTTATATCTTTGTTTGGAAATGATTCTACAATATACCTGCAAATGCTATATGCAGGATCATCTTTCGTTTCCATTGCGAACAAGTATTCAACAGGTGATTCTAGAACTGAATTAACAAGATTTTTTAAATTTGATTCTGTATTCTTATCTGCCCCCTTGATAGGAACAATAACTGACAAGGGTTGTGTCGAACGTTGTGTATTTTCTTTTTTGTTGAAATGAGAAATTAACGAATAAATAGCAGAAGACATTGCTACTATGCCAAAAACTGCTAATCCAAAGAATACCCAATAAAATACTGTCATATTTCACTCATCAGGCTTGATTTCAATCCTCAACTTTCTACAACACCTACCCTGTGAATCCAAGGTCCATATAGTTTGAGTTAAGTGGCGCCCAGAACAGCAAAGCTGTTGGGCGTCCATGGACTTGAACGACTTGTTGGCTGTTTTCATGACAAATTAACACCTATAAATTTCTGTATATTTTCGCATTGATACCAGTCATTCAGGTCATCGTTACTACCAATGTTCCAAATCTCCTTTAATGCAATTTTAAGCACTTCTACTTCTTCATTACTCAATTTTGGTGCTAGATTACCTATTTCTCTATCCATTGAGTACATAAATGAATCAATACAGTCAATTACTTTATCTTTTTTATATTCAATTAACATAGGATAAAGATAAAAGATTAAGTCTTCGGGCTCCATGAATGGATAAACCCAGCCGTAATAGTCGAATTCCTCTCTCTTTACATCATCTGGCTTTTCATGATGCACAATAAGTTTTGCATATGATTCATCACCGTAGTCATCCAATATTTGCGCCTTCCTTAGATCAATCTTAGGAGGTGAAAATTTATTTGATAATTTATAAATATCTCCGTATTGCATATTAAAGCTAATGTTTGAGTTAAGTGACGCTAAAAACAGCGAAGCTGTTTAGCGGTCCCGATTTGAGCGATTTGTTATCTATCACTAGATTCTGTTTTAGCTAAATAACGCCAGCGGAATGATAAAATCAAAATAAAACTTGACGATAATATTGGATACATAACTAAATAGAAGAATCCAATTGTTGATTCTACCCCTTCTAGTCCAAATCTTCTTGAGAGAATATAAAAAACAGCACTCGCAAGATGTATATTAAATATGATTAACTTTTTGTTGGATATGGCTATAGACAAAATAGCGAGCATCAATGATAAAAGCCAAGAAGCTGGTAACAATAAAATGACATCTACTCCAGCAGCATAGCTGGTCTTTGGTAGCATTAACGCTATAGCTATTAAAGCAACTGAAATATTTGCGTCGTTTATCTGGCGCTCAACAAATTCTTTAATTTTACTCATAATTATTTTTTGTAAAATTGCCTGTCTATTTACATATTTTGTATAGATAACGTTTAAGGCCAGCGGCACCATAAAGTCGCATAGCGGTTCTGGCGCACGAGCAGGGCCGCCTTGTTTATCCGCTTTTAACGACATCTTCGATTTCTTTACGTTCAATTGCTTGCACCCTAAAACATTTAAAAGAAAGTGCGACACCAAATGCCTGCTCGAATGTAACTAATATATTAGGCGGAAGCGGCTCGCCATTTGTATAGGTTCCGCGCTCGACGTACTTAAAGGCTAAGTCATATACTGCATTTTGATGATTGAATTCTTGCATTCTGATTGTGTCACAGTCATGAAACTTTAAAACAACTATATATGGCTTTTCTAAAGCACAAAGCTCAAATGTAGCTTCAATTACTGGGCCTATCCACACATTATCATCGGGGCGCATATCTCCACGCCAGACATTTAAATAGTGTACTTCTGCATCATGAAAATTAGGCCATTTACCACGATCGAGGATTAAATGGCTATTCTCAACGTCTACTATTGGATCAAATTCTTTCATAGCGCATAACGTTTAAGCGCACCGGCGCCAACAAGCGCGCACGAAGTGCGCGGTTTGGCGTCCGCTGTGGCGCGCCTTGTTAGCGCTATTTATGATTATCCGAGACACGCAATTTACCTTGCACAAGTACTAATGCGTCATTCTGTGAAACATTTAAAGTAAATCTTTTTATAGTTTCCCAATCACGTTCATTTAGCTTCGCATCTAGAGATAACGGATAGTTACGTTCACTGAAACCAAAATCAGATTTTGTCTGAAACTCACAAATTATTGTGATTGTGGCATTCCCAGGTACAGCAAATTGTGTAGCAAATGCTCTATTTTCATCAGTGCCAATTTTAGCAACTGTTGCATTAAAAAATAATGGTGGAACCGCAATATCTTT
>JASFLV010000205.1:0-5654 GCA_050117915.1 Thioalkalispiraceae bacterium
CTTCGTTACCTTCTTCTTGGCCTTTTTCTTCGCCGCCTTCTTCTTCGTTACCTTCTTCTTGGCCTTTTTCTTCGCCGCCTTCTTCTTCGTTACCTTCTTCTTGGCTACTTTTTTCTTCGCCGCCTTTTTCTTGGTCGCTTTCTTCTTTGTGGCTTTTTTCTTGGTGACTTTCTTCTTGGCGGGCTTCTTCTCAGAAACTGCAGCAGTTTCTGTGTCTTCAGATGGTAAGCTATCCAGGACCTGACAGATATTGGCAAAAATTTCTTGTATATCACCAATACCCTGGACTGAGCGTAATTTGCCCTGTCCCCGATAGTAATCAACCAGTGGTGCGGTCTGCGCTTCATAGACACGCAGACGATTACTGATGGTAGCTTCGTTATCGTCGGAACGCTGTGTGACTTCACCGCCACACTTGTCACATACCCCTTCGATACGTGGTGGGTTGGTATGCACATTGTACATCTGACCACACGAACTACAGGTACGACGACCGGTAAGACGTTGCATCAGAATATTAAAGTCCACATCGATCAATAGCGCAGCCTGCAAGGGTTTATTCATACTGTGCAGCAAAATATCCAGATCTTCAGCCTGGGGAATATTGCGCGGGAAACCATCCAGAATAAAGCCCTTTTGTGCATCCGGTTGTAATAGACGCTCCTTGATCATCCCCAGAACGATATCATCGGAAACCAATTGCCCCGCATCCATTGCAGCCTTGGCGCGCAGACCAAGATCAGTCCCTTTTGCAACAGCCTCGCGTAGTAAGTCACCGGTAGATATCTGGGGAATGCCATATTTCTCGACAAGCAGTTTAGCTTGCGTACCTTTGCCCCCGCCCGGGGCACCAATTAATACGATTCTCATTGTAATTTTCACTCCATTCCGGTTATCGCTGATTCTTCGATATGCTTAGTATATTGTTGTGTGACGTTTAATAGTTTTTCAGTTTGTCACAACGCAGATGCGTAAAACTAGACGCTCAGGTATAACAAGTCAATGCTCCTCCCTGCTTTCTTGGTTCTCATTTTTAACCACGCACCTTGAAAGTGCAGAAAAATAGTATCAAAGCAGTCATGCACTCACAATTCGCACACCATAAATTTCTAATATAGACAGCAGACAACATCCAAAAATTACTTAGGCTTTACGATTGATTAATCCTCACCAGGAATGACAATGCTGTTCGTGGCATATCGCTGGAAGCGTGCCTTTTACGTGCCTGGTAAAACCATTTGAGCCTCATAATTTCACATACCGTGAACCTCACTCTCGATATGCTCACAGTCACATTTTGCCAATGATTTACAGCCTGAACCCGTCTTGAACCAGGCACCCGGTAAAAGTAATGACCCAAACAGGCCTATTCATAGTCACTCCATGATGCGCTTACTACTTGAAGTCTGGCAAATCAGCAAGTTAGGGATAACCTGGGAAAAATATGGTTAAAATTTAACTAAATACATTTACAAGTCGCGTCTGGCTGTTAGAATACGCGGCTTTTCAGCAACCCTACCCAGTCAGCTTATTAAAGAAAGGTTAACTACAAAATGAATCTTGATCGTGTCGGTCCCGGCAAAGACATCCCCAATGATTTCAATGTGATTATTGAAATTCCATCACATTCTGACCCCGTGAAATATGAAGTCGATAAGGAAACTGGTGCGATGTTTGTGGATCGCTTCATGAACACCGCCATGCACTATCCATGTAACTACGGTTATATTCCAAAGACACTTTCGGAAGATGGCGATCCCGTGGATGTGCTGGTCGTCACGCCTATCCCATTGATTAGTGGTTCTGTGATCCGTTGCCGTTCCATCGCGATGCTGGAAATGGAGGATGAGAGTGGTCCGGATGCCAAGATCCTGGCCGTGCCCATCGATAAACTGTGTACCATGTACCGCAATGTGCATAAGGCTGAAGACCTGCCGCCACTTATACTTGAGCAAATTAAGCACTTTTTCGAACACTACAAGGATCTCGAAAAAAATAAATGGGTCAAGGTCAAGGGTTGGCTAAACGGCGAAGCGACCGTGAAGGAAATCAAGGATTCCATCAAGCGCTTCGAAGATGCGCCTGACAAGCCTTATTACTAAGCTCCGATGAAAGTCTGTATTGTCTCGGATAGTCACGATAATCGTGCGCTGCTGGCCACGGCTGTTGACGATGCAAAATCCAGGGGTGCCGAATTAGTCCTGCATTGTGGTGATGTGATCGCACCCACTACACTACGGGGTCTACCCCCGATCGGTTTACCTGTGCATGTGATTCACGGCAATAACACCGGTGACCAGGTGACCATGCATGCACTAATGAACAGCTTTCCTGCAGTCATTCACTACCATGGTCAGGACGCAGCGTTAAAAGTCGCAGGACGACGTATCTTCCTGGTCCACTATCCCCATTATGCCAATGCCATGGCGCTCACCGGTGATTATGATCTGGTTTGCTGTGGTCATGATCACCGTTTTCTGGTCGAACAAATCACCAACATAAAAGGAAGCCAGACAACCCTGGTTAATCCCGGCACGGTTGGCGGCATTGGCAAACCCCCGACGTATGTGATCGGTAATCTGGAAACGATGGAATTCGAAATTCATGCAGTCCCCACCGAGCATACGGTCATCAGTAACACCGACCCGGTCACCCCACATAAATAACCTGCTTGTCGCTATCGCCAGGCATCGCTACACTCAAAGTGAATCATTGATTGATTAGTGACAGCAATGCGTCTATTTAAACTCCTGGTCATCGGCATAATCATCAGCAGCATATATTTCTATGCCAAACACCATTCCGCAGATCCGAATGATCTTCCTTTACCAGAAAAGTGGCATGCCATTTCCATGGGTCACGGAATATCAGTACGCTTTCCTGACCAGCCTGTGTCAAAATCTTTTCAGAAACAGATTCCTTCTCTGGGCAAGATTAAACTCACTACTTATCAAAGTTCTCGTAATGAAGGTATCTTCATCGTACTCTTTACACCTGCAGCCACTTCTGCGCTTAAGGGAAAACCTATCAACACAATCGAAGACATCATTCATACGCTCAATGATACCACTGACCTTTTGATCACAGACAAACGTTATTTCATGCTTCACTCACAACCTGGAATCGAATACCTGGCAACAAGTCAGGCTGGTGCCAAGCTGTGGTGTCGCACCGTCAAAAGAGACACGCAATTAGTATCCATCATCTATGCCAACCGCTCCGCGGCATATAACGAAAAATTACGTGACGCTTTTCTCAATTCATTACAACTATAGATACGTATTTAAATATTGTTTCTGCACCATGCACCCTGGCTTGCCCTTGTGGGGATATACAAATATTGATATAAAGTTACTCATTATTATAGAGAAAGTAATTATTGGGGTTTAGCCATATACCTAGTGGCGCCACGCTATGTCCAGATCTTCAGCGGACCGTAAAAAGGTCCTTATTGTTCAGTACTCCCAGTCAGGTCAATTGACTCGAATCATGCAAAAGCTCAGCGCGCCACTGCTTGAAGCGGGGGTGATCCAGACCAAAACAGTCAACCTAAAACCAGCCAGGCCGTTTCCCTTTCCCTGGCCGCTTCTTGATTTTTTCAATATCTTTCCCGAATGCGTCTACCTTGAGCCTGTCGAACTGGAGCCCTTGGAGATCAAACCAGAGGAAAGCTTCGACCTTATCATTTTTGCCTACCAGGTCTGGTTTCTATCACCTTCACTGCCTGCTACCGCCTTTCTCAAAAGCAGGGCAGCGCAACAGGTATTAAAAAACACGCCAGTGATCACGGTGATCGGTTGCCGAAATATGTGGACCCAGGCACATCTGAAGGTCAAACAAATGCTCGCTCAACTGGGAACCAGGTTGATCGACAACGTCGTGTTCGTTGACCAGGGTTCAACCCTGGCCAGTTTTATCACCACCCCGCGCTGGCTACTCACCGGCCGTAAAGATGCATTCTGGTGGTTCCCACCAGCTGGCGTTGCAGAGCAGGAGATCACCGCCTCCGACCGCTTTGGCAGGGCTATAGTTGCCGGGCTGATGGCCGATAAAGAGACCAGTGGTGAGCCAATGCTCTCCGGCCTGGGGGCAGTAACAGCTGATGTCGCGCTGATCCAGTCCGAGAAAATCGGCTACCGCAGCTTCAGGATCTGGGGTAACTTGCTACGTCGTATTGGGGACCAATCCTCTCTAATACGCAAAATTGTATTAATTATTTATATTCTCTTTTTAATTTGCATGATTCTATTGGTCGTTCCTGTCACAATGCTTGTAAAAATATTATTACGTCCCTTTTTCAGAAGACATTACCAGCAATTGAAACAGGATTTTGAGCAACCTTCTGGCTCGAGCAAGGAAAGAATGGAAGAGTTTACGTGTCAGAACTAGATGTTTACATTACCCAAACTGCCAGTGTGCTACCCAATGATCCGGTCGACAATGACAAGATCGAAAGCGTTCTGGGTATGGTCGCTAATCGACCTTCGCGTACCAAGCGAATCATTTTAAGGCAAAACGGCATCAGCGAACGCTATTATGTGCTGGATCCTATTACGCGCCAACCCAACTATACCAACGCACAATTAACAGCCGAAGCAGTAAGAAAGTTATTCGCTTCTGGGAATGGCCTCAACGAAATCGATTGCCTGGCCAGTGGTACCACCCTTGCTGATCAAATCGCCCCCAACCATGGACTGATGGTACATGGTGAACTGAAAACTCCCCCCTGTGAAGTTATAGCGACTTCAGGTATCTGTCTGAGCGGCATTAGCGCCCTCAAGTATGCCTACATGTCGGTAAAATGCGGTGACCACAGTAAAGCCGTCTCAACTGGTTCAGAAACCGCATCAATTATGTTGCGCTCGGAAAAGTATTATTCTGAAAGTGACTATTCTGATGAAGATATCAAGAAACATCCTGAATTGTGTTTTGAAAAAGACTTCCTGCGCTGGTTACTCTCCGATGGTGCTGGTGCCTTCTTATTAGAGCCGCAACTCAATGGTCACCATACACAAACCGTGGTCAAAATCGAATGGCTCAAGATCTATTCGTTTGCCAACAAGCTGAAGACCTGTATGTACATGGGTGCACAGAAAAACCAGGATGGTAACTTGACCAGTTGGACCAACTACTCACACAGCGAAATTCAGGAAAATGCCATCCTGACGATCCAGCAGGACGTGCGTTTACTCAACGAAAACATTATTGATATCAGCGTGCATACCCTGGAACGAGTCCGGGAAGAAACCGGTCTCAAGGCAGAAGAGGTGGACTACTTCCTGCCTCATCTATCTTCCATGTACTTTTTTGATCGCTTTGAGGCTGCCCTGAAAAAATCAGGCTTTCATGTCCCACGGGAAAAATGGTTTACCAACTTGCCCACCAAAGGCAATACCGGCTCGGCATCGATTTATATTATGCTGGATGAACTTCTTAAATCCGGAAGATGTAAATCTGGTGAAAAAATATTGTGCTTCGTGCCGGAGAGCGGCCGCTTTTCCAGCGCCTATATGCTGCTAACTGTGGTATGAAAAAAGACGAGATCCCACAACAACCGCAACCCATCTATAATGGCGAGACCAAGGGTATCTATGCCCTGGATGAAAATGGCAATTATGTACTGGCCCGTACTGCCGGTTGGGATCCTGAGACCA
>JASFLV010000206.1:0-5624 GCA_050117915.1 Thioalkalispiraceae bacterium
TTAAACGGGCCGCTTTGCCAGACTGCATGGGCTTCAACCAAGGTGGCAGACCCGGCTGTCGCATCGGTACTCTGGGTAATATCCGCCTGGTGTTGAAGAGTCGTCGCGAGTTCCAGTCCCGGGATACCACTGTATTTGACACGCAGGGTATAAGCCAGGTCATGCGCGTTGGCCTTGGCAACTTTCTGGCGACCGCTGCGTACTGCATAATTACTCGCGGCACTGGTGTTCAAACCAGAATGGAGCGCCAGGTCCAGACTCAAGGCATTCTCAAAACGTTGTGTATACGCAGCACCAGCTTCCCACCAGGTTGAGGGAATGATCTTGTTCTCGATCGGGTTACGCTCGACGCCATAAAACGTGGGGGGCTCATGCGTTTCATTAATGATACCGACAGGCACCAGGAATACACCGGTTTTGATTGCGGCCGTGTCGTTCAAGTCATATTCGATGTAGGCCTGTTCCAGTTCAACTTCACCCGGGCCGGAACCATCCGCCGTGTCTTCCGTGAGGGCATGCTCCAGTTCCAGTTCAGAGTGGAAGCGGATACTGTCAGTAAAATCATAGCCAAAGAACAGGACGAAACGGTGAAAGTCGATTTCATCTTTATCGCTCCCGCTGGCTGCTGCATTTTCCTGGCTCCAGTTGTTATAGTGCAGTTCACCGTAGCCACCAATATGCAGATTTGATTGCCCGCTGTCTTTATCCGTTTCCTCGATGAGGGTGGTCGCGGCATTGAGGCGCTGCATGATTTCCTGGTTCTGATCTTTTAATTGCTCGATTTCGGTTTGTAATTCGCTGTTACTGGGGGCCGCCTGGACGATTCCTGTCAGGCTCAGGTATGTCCCGGTCAACAGCCCGCTGATAATGATCCGACTCAACATGTTTGGACTCCTAAAATAACTAAATACTTAAATTGTGTTTAATAGGGCCGGCACTATATACAAATAAAAATCTAAATGCAAATCATTCTCATTTATATATATAAATTAACTTATATAGCGTTAAGTTGCTGTTTATATTGAGCTATTGAGTTGGTGAGGGCTAACTTAGCGCTCGGTTTCTCGTTATTGTGGACGGATAACCGCAAGAATAACCACGGCAATCAGGATCAGGACGGGGAATTCATTGAACCAGCGGTAGAAGATATGGCTGCGGCTATTACGTTCATGTTTGAAGTCGCTGACCAGCTTGCCACAGTAGAGATGATAGAAGACCAGGATCAGGATCAATGCCAGCTTGATCTGGAGCCAGAGCTGTCCAAGGTAATCACCAAGAAAAAGCAACCAGATGCCGAAGAGCAGGGTCAGGACCATCCCCGGGGTCATGATCCCATAATACAGTTTGCGTTCCATAACCTTGAAGCGATCCAGGCTGATCGGGTCATCGGTCATCGCGTGGTAGACAAACAGGCGTGGCAGGTAGAACAGCCCGGCAAACCAGGTCACCATGAAAATCAGGTGGAGTGCCTTGAGCCAGAGCATTACGAGGACTTCTTGCTAGTGTTTAACATCGTCAGGATCTGGGCATGCAGCAGTTCCATATCCATTTCCCCCAGCTTTTGCCTGACGATCTGGCCCTTGGGATTAATCAGAAACGTCGTCGGGGTCAGGCGAATACCACCAAAGGCGCGGGAAGCTTCATTGATTCCATCATAGACTATGGGGTAAGGAATCTCTTTGCGCTTTTGCATCTCCAGGATGTGGTCGGGACGATCATAAGACATGGCAATGCCGATAATTTCCAGCCCCTTGGGCGCCAGTTCTTTGTATAGCTCAATCAAATGGGGCATTTCCTTGATACAGCCGGAACAGGATGTGGCCCAGAAGGTAACAAGTACGGGGCGTCCCTTGAGTTGTTTCAGGTCAATGGTGCGCTCAGAATTAAATACGGAGACTTTCAGGTCAGGCGCCTGCTGAACACCTGCGGGACTTAACCAGATATAGGCTACGATAAGCAAGAGCCCAATCACAAAGCTACCTATTAACCAGTCACGTAAGGTCAATTTTTTCATCATTGCTGCTTGTCTTCCTCTTTCTGAATTGGTTTTTCCTTTGATACCGTGGAGCTATCCTGGTTCACAATAATATCCATATAGGCCTCAGCCATGGCCTGGTAAATAGGGCGGGGACAGACCCAGCGGGAAACACCCTTGGCAATCAATGCTGTCACCATCAAGGGCAACAATAGCGAGGAATTATCGGTCATTTCCATCACGATAATCAAAGCGGTCAGTGGGGTCTGGGCAACACCGGTGAAATAGCCCACCATGCCCAACATCGCCAATATGGCGACGGGCACATAAGGAATCATCTCTGAAAAGCTGGCTCCCATACCGGCGCCAATGGATAACGATGGCGCAAAGATACCCCCTGGAATCCCGCTTAGATAAGAAACGATGGTGGCCGCATACTTATATATAGCAAACATCATGTCGGGCTGGTTGTCGGTGGTCATAATCTGCTGGGCCTCATGGTAGCCGGTGCCAAAGGTCTGACCACCTGATAGAAAACCCAGCAGACTGAGGACCAGGCCGCAACCCAGGGCCAGGCTGAAAGGATGACGCCCGGCAAAATTACGGATCAAGCGGGTCAGCAGCATGAGCAGCGTACTAAAGCTACCACCCAGAAAACCGCCCAGCACGCCACAAATCAGGATCGCCGGCCAGGCCTCGATGAGGGTAGTGGTGGCAGTACTGGTTCCAAAATATGTGTAATTACCGAGAATGCTGATCGCAGTAATCCCGGCAAGAATCACTGCAATTAATAATATGCCGCTGGTTCGTTCTTCGAAGGAACGACTCATTTCTTCAACTGCAAACATGATCCCGGCAAGCGGCGTATTAAAGGCAGCAGATATGCCGGCGGCACCGCCAGCAAGAATCAGCGCGCGGGTGATGTCTTTACCCCGGAATGGAGCGATGCGACGCAATGAATACATGATTGCCGCGCCGATATGCACAGTCGGGCCTTCGCGGCCAATTGAGGCACCACTCAACAGGCCGGCACAGGTCAGTATGATCTTGCCCACGACCACGCGAATCGAGAGGATAGCTGAGCGTGATCGACTGCTTGGCATGTTGAGGCTGGCGATGGCCTGCGGAATGCCACTGCCCTCGGAACCCTTAAAGACATAACGTGTCAGGACTGCGATGAGCACCAGGCCTACCGGTGGCAGTAGCAGCGACAGTAATGGGTGCGACTGGTAAAAGCTGCGGAATAACTCATCGGATTCAAAGCTGGCAATGGCAAACAGGGCTGCCACGGCACCAATGGTAATCGCTCCCCCCCAGAACACCATACGCAGTTTCCACTTGCGCTTGGACATCACGTAGCGACGTACATTGTGTAAATGTTTTCTATGCATCCCGCTTTTTATCGTCTGGTGGATTTCATGCTCTGCTTGCCTATCGAATGTTAACGAAGACGACCTGGGCAGGCTCTGCAACACGTGCTGGCATCATATCGGATAATCAATAATATCTCACCAAGCATTCGATACGTGATGCAACTCTTTTACATGATGGTGGCTTCTCAAGTATCATGCACCATTTACAGGCATTCTCACGGCAACAGGCTAAATGGAAAAGAAGATAAAAGTTGGGATTGTGGGCGGCACCGGATATACCGGTGTTGAATTATTACGCCTGTTAGCATTGCATCCACAGGCTGAGATTGCCGCAATCACCTCACGTTCCGAGGAGGGTCAACCGGTCGCGCAACTGTTTCCGAATTTGCGCGGACATCTGGATCTTGCCTTTAGCCAGCCGGATGCAAAGATCCTGTCAGAATGTGATGTTGTCTTTTTTGCGACACCTAACGGGACGGCGATGAAACTTGTTCCAGAACTGCTGGAGAGTGGCACCCGAGTGATCGATCTAGCCGCAGATTTTCGCCTAAAAGACGAGAGCGAGTGGCAGCAATGGTACGGTATGGAACATGCTTGTCCTGCTTTGCTGGCCGAAGCGGTGTATGGCTTACCGGAGATCAATCGCGAACAGATCAGGCAGGCAAGACTGATTGCCAATCCAGGCTGTTATCCCACCTCGGTTCAGTTAGGTTTTCTCCCATTACTTGAAGCTGACCTGGTTGAGACAGGCAGTTTGATTGCAGATGCCAAGTCGGGTGTCAGTGGCGCAGGAAGAGGTGCTAATGTCGGGACGTTACTGGCCGAGGCCAGCGAGAGCATGAAGGCCTATAATGTTGCCGGTCACCGCCACTGGCCCGAGATTCGCCAGGGCCTGACCGGCATGTCGAGCAATCCAATCGGTCTGACCTTTGTGCCACATCTGACGCCGATGATAAGAGGGATTCATGCAACCCTGTATGCGCCGCTCAAAGATAGCGGTGCAGATTTACAGAAACTCTTCGAACAGCGTTATCAATCAGAACCTTTTGTGGATGTGATGCCAGCCGGGAGCCACCCTGAGACACGCAGTGTCAAAGGTGTGAATCAGTGCCGTATTGCTGTGCATACTCCAGCTAGTGGTAACGTAGCGGTGGTGTTATCAGTGATCGATAACCTGGTCAAAGGTGCTGCGGGTCAGGCAGTGCAGAATATGAATATTATGTTTGGTCTGAATGAAACAGCGGGTTTAGAAATGATTGGATTGGTACCCTGATGCCGTTAGTTGTCAAACCTCATCACCCCTGGAAATTACGCATCATTCTTGCCCTGGGAGTCATAGCCTTCATCCTTTTAGGCTATGCTTTCTATGAATATGGTCGTTTCAGTGCAGGCTATGACAGTATCGAAGCCAACGAAGAGCACGCGCTATTACTCAAGCATGTGAATGAACTGGAAGATGATATTGACCAGTTGCGTGAAGAAAAGGCGGTACTCGAACGGGCCGCACAAATCGAACGTAAGGCCTATGATGAACTGGATACGACGTTAAAAGTGTTACAGGCCGAGATCCTGGAACTGAAAGGCGAACTGGCTTTTTATCGTGGGATCGTGTCTCCAAAGGATGCGGCGCATGGGTTACATTTGCAGCGCTTCCGGGTTGAACCTAATGGCCGCACGAATGGCTACCAGTATAAGGTGATTTTGACACAAGTTTTAAAGAATGATCGTTCCGCCCGTGGCGTGATCCGTATTAAGATTATTGGTATGCAGGGTGAGACGCCAAAAGTACTGGACCTGAGCCAGGTAACTGAGAAAGCGGTCAAAGAGTTAAGTTACCGTTTTCGCTATTTTCAGAGTTTGGAAGGTGAGTTGACCTTACCTTCAGGATTTACGCCACAACGTGTCACGGTCTCAGTGATTCCGCGCGATCGGCGCCACAAGGAACCATTTGAGAAGACATTTGACTGGCCAACATAGGAGAAGGACCCATGTGGGGTAACAGCAAGAAACCAAAGCAAACAGCACAAATTGATTCATTGATTGGACAGAATAGTGAGATCCGCGGCGATGTTATTTTTAGCGGGGGTCTGCATGTTGATGGAAAAGTCACTGGCAACGTGATTGCGGCAGAAGGTGAAGACTCAGTTTTGACTCTGAGTGAACGCGGTACCATCGAGGGCGAGGTCAAGGTCCCGAATGTCGTAGTGAATGGTACCGTGATTGGCGATGTCCATGCCCTGGCCCATGTTGAGCTGGCTGCTCAGGCGCGGGTCCAT
>JASFLV010000207.1:0-5608 GCA_050117915.1 Thioalkalispiraceae bacterium
TCCAGCCAGATTCTTGCTTTCAAATTTGTCGCCAGGTTGGTTTGGATTAACAATTGCGTCAGCTTCGGGTAACTGTTCACCTGGTAAATGATGATCGGTAACAATTACATCGACTCCTGATAGCTTGGCCGCCTTAACTCCATCAATACTAGCAATACCATTGTCGACGGTAATAATTAGATTCGGCTGTTGTTGCAGTGCCACTGCAACGATCTCTGGGGTCAAGCCATAGCCATATTCAAAGCGATTGGGAACGAGATAATTAACATTGCCAGCACCCATCGCGGTTAACAGTCTTAATGCCAATGCACAACTGGTCGCACCATCTGCATCATAATCACCGATAATCAGGATCTTGTTGTCAGAGAATACATGTTCAGCTAGTAACATGGCGGCGGTGGAAATCCCCTTTAATTTCTCAAACGACAACAACCGCTTAAGGGAATTCTCTGTATCCTTGCTTTCACTGATGCCGCGTGAAAGATAAACACGCCTTAAAACCGGATGGATATCATCGGGTAACCTGTCAATAACCTCAATTTCGCGGGTTAGAATTCTAGGCATCGTAACCGTAACGCCCTCTTAGGTCGGTCATGCGCTTGCGAAATGATTTATTAACCGCCATCAGACGACGCAAAGGATTGTTAAGATCCTTTTTTGTAACGACCAGTTTTAGCGTGTCACTCTGCAAAATGAGGCTCTGAATAATATCTTTTTTAAGCATATTGATTAATGGCCCAATAACCTCATGATCAAACTGACACAAACTCTCAAACCAGCCAAAGACATCGTTACGCTTAATGGAAGATAGTTGATCTGTGTATATTAAGAGCGAGTTTCTATTGTCGAGATCTCCACTTCTTATATGAGCAGGTAACACTTTGTATTCGATTCTGATATAGTTTGCTACATCTTCAACAAAAGCATCATTTGCCAGGACCAGATCGACATTCGGGTAAACCTTAATCGACTGGCCAGCACCCCAAATCCAGAGACTATTGACCGGCAAAGCACCTCGTTCCATCCTATCGATATTGACAGGATGGGAATAAAGCAGCATCTCAATTTCATTAATGATGGCACGCCATCGATTCATATCCTCGCCTACCGGCGCAAAGTCATTAACATTTTTCAACATGGCTTCACTGACGGTAGAAGTTGCTAACGCCAGGTCACTCTCCAGGAGCCATTGATGTGTTCTATGGTAATGAATCTTGAGGCCATCGGGCAAAAAATGTTTATTAAGATCATGAATAATCTTTTCAGCTTCCGTTTTCTCTAATTCCAGTGCTTCATTTGCCAGCAGGATTGCTTCGTCTCGATCTATTTGTACGTAAACGGGATCCAGGCACCAGATTTGTTTGCTGGAAAACTTTTTTTGTTGAACTCGAATATTACTGACGGGTGGATCTTTTACTGAGCCATGATCAGCACCGAACAGTGACAAGATAGTCGCCTCAATACTTCGCGGGTTTATAGATTGATAATGACCAGCCGAAAGAAGCTTAGCAAGATTGTTGATTTGTTTTTGAGGCGGCCAATCCTTAGCTGAGAGTTCTCCCAGTGATATCGCAGGCCCAAGTAATCCTGGGTAATAAATTGTACAGCTAGCCATTCCTATTTCCTTCCTTGTATCCAGGCAAGGAATATAAACCAGGTCAGGCTTTCATATTGTCCAGAATAGCCTTTTTAACCTGATCAAGTGTTGCTTCAACGGTGATCATATTCTTGCTTCCTTCACACTGCTTAATCGCAGTATCAGGATCTTTCAGACCATGACCTGTTAATGTACAGACAATCTTGGAACCTTCCTTAATCTTTCCTGATTTGACATCGCGCATCGCTCCGGCCAATGATGTCGCAGAAGCGGGTTCACAGAAAACACCTTCTTTCTCAGTCAGGAGCTTTTGTGCTGCAAGAATCTCTTCATCAGTACATTCATCGAACCAGCCATTACACTCCTTTTGTACTTTCCAGGCCTTATCCCAGCTCTGAGGATGGCCGATACGAATTGCGGTTGCAATGGTATCTGGATTATCAACCATTTCACCACGCATAAACGGCGCGGATCCAGTCGCCTGATAACCTACCATGACTGGCAAACTGTTCACGATCCCATTTTCATGATATTCCTTGTATCCCATCCAGTGCGCGGTAATATTGCCTGCATTACCTACCGGGATACAATGATAATCAGGCGCAGCGCCTAACTCTTCCAGGATCTCAAATGCTGCAGTCTTTTGTCCCTGTAGACGAAATGGGTTAATTGAATTAACAATCGTGACAGGTGCATGCTCGCCGACCTCTTTGACCAGTTGCATGCCTTTATCAAAGTTACCCTTGATCTGTATGACGACGGCACCATGAATCATCGCCTGAGCCAACTTTCCGAGCGCAATTTTACCTTCCGGGATAAGCACGAAGGCCGTAATACCTGCACGCGCGGCATAGGCGGCGGCAGCTGCCGACGTATTACCTGTCGACGCACAGATAATTGCCTTACTCCCTTCTTCCACTGCCTTGGTCACAGCCATACACATACCGCGATCTTTAAAGGAGCCAGTAGGATTCAGACCTTCATATTTCACGTAAATATCAATATCCTTTCCCAGTGTCGCCGGAATATTATTCAAACGAATCAGCGGTGTGTTTCCTTCACCCAGGCTGATAATACGCGTATCGTCGTGCACAGGTAACCGATCACGATATTTGTCAATTAGTCCAGTATAACGGGGTCGAAATGGCATTGTCTTGTAACCTCTAAAACTTGAATTCTTTGTTTGAACCTGATCTTAGCCCAGGGTCTCCATGCGAATGCGTGTCACTTTGTCTTGTATAGCAGCCAGGGCTTCGATCTTTTCGATAGCATCATTCATGTTTTTTTCCAGCACCCGATGGGTCAACATGATGACACAGGCCTGTTGGGATTCACCTTCAGGTTCTTTTTGAATAATTGCTTCGATACTAATCTCATGGTCGCCGAGTATTTTAGTCACTTCAGCCAGCACCCCTGGTTTATCGCTGGCATACATTCTTAGATAATAAGCAGTTGCAACATCTTCCATCTCGAGAATGGGCGTATCTGACAAGGAATCTGCCTGGAAGGCAAGGTGTGGTACACGGTTTTCAGGATCAGAAGTCAGCGCCCTGACGACATCAACCAGATCGGCGACGACTGCAGAAGCAGTTGGTTCATCTCCAGCACCGGCACCGTAATAAAGTGTCGGGCCAACTGCATCACCTTGCACCAAGACTGCATTCATCACGCCATCAACATTGGCAATCAGGCGTCGCTCAGGAATCAAGGTGGGATGAACACGCAGCTCGATGCCTTTTGCGGTTCTTTTGGTGATACCCAAATGCTTGATGCGATAGCCTAACTCTTCGGCAAAAACGACATCATCTCGAGTAATCTTGGTAATACCCTCTGTATAGACTTTATCAAACTGCAATGGAATGCCAAAGGCAATGGATGCCAAAATTGTCAGTTTATGTGCCGCATCAATTCCTTCTACATCAAATGTTGGATCAGCTTCAGCATAACCCAATTCCTGTGCTTCTTTTAACACATCAGCAAAATCACGGCCCTTATCACGCATTTCAGTCAAAATGAAGTTGCCCGTGCCATTAATAATCCCCGCCAACCACTGAATCTGGTTCCCGGACAATCCTTCTCGAATCGCTTTAATAATTGGAATACCACCAGCAACTGCGGCTTCAAACGCAACCATCACGCCCTTTTTCTGGGCAGCAGCGAAGATTTCATTTCCATGTTTGGCAATCAATGCCTTGTTGGCTGTAACCACGTGTTTGCCATTATCGATAGCCTGCATGACCAGCTCAAGCGCCAGACTGTCACCACCGATCAATTCAACAACAATGTCGATATAGGGATTACTGACAACTTCAAACGGGTCAACGGTCATTTGAATCCCGTCGGTATCACATATTCGTTTTTTGTTTATATCTCTGGCTGCGGCATGGGTGATCTCGATGCCACGCCCTGCACGACGTGCGATCTCTTCAGCATTACGTTTTAAAACATTGACAGTACCGCCGCCAACCGTACCTAAACCTAATAATCCAACTTGAACGGGTTTCAATTTCTCTACTCTTTTTCTAAACGTTTAAACATGTCACGTATTCCACGCACAGCCTGTCGTGTTCGATGTTCATTCTCAATCAAACCAAACCGGACAAACTCATCCCCATAATCACCAAAACCAATGCCTGGCGATACTGCTACTTTCGCTTCTTTCAATAATAACTTCGAAAACTCCAGCGAACCCAACTTACGAAACTGCTCGGGTATAGGCGCCCAGACAAACATAGTGCCTTTGGGTTTTTCCACCTGCCAGCCAATTGAATTCAGTCCATCACACAACACGTCGCGACGCATCCGATAACGCTCGACGATTTCAGCCACACAATCCTGTGGGCCTTCCAGGGCCGCGATCGCGGCCACCTGAATCGGAGTAAACATGCCATAGTCCAGATAAGACTTCATCCGTGTCAATGCCGCAACCAGCGAAGTATTGCCAACCATGAAGCCAACCCGCCAACCGGGCATATTGTATGTCTTTGACATGCTGTAAAACTCTACCGCAATATCCTTGGCACCAGGAACCTGGAGAATGGATGGCGCTTTGTAACCATCAAAGACGATTTCTGCATACGCCAGGTCATGCACGACCCAGATACTGTGCTCACGGCAAATTTCGACAACTTTTTCAAAAAATTCGAGCTCCACACACTGGGTGGTCGGGTTACCAGGGAAATTGAGGACCAGCATCTTGGGCTTGGGCCAGGAGTCTTTAATCGCTTTTTCCAGTTCTTCAAAAAAATCTATGCCTGGCGCTAACGGCACGTGGCGAATATCTGCGCCGGCGATAATAAATCCATAGGGATGAATCGGATAGGCCGGATTGGGTACCAGCACTGCATCCCCTGGACCTACCGTTGCCAGGGCCAGGTGGGCAAGCCCCTCTTTTGAGCCAATCGTGACAATCGATTCGGTATTAGGATCCAGGTCGACATCATATTTATCCTTATACCAATTGCATACAGCCCTTCTCAGTCGCGGAATACCTCGTGAGAGTGAGTAGCGATGGGTATCAGAACGTTGTGCAACTTCAGTCAGTTTATCGACAATATGCTGTGGTGTCGGCTGATCAGGGTTACCCATTCCAAAATCGATAATATCTTCACCACGGGCACGCGCAGCCGCTTTCAACTCGTTTACGATATTGAAAACATACGGTGGAAGACGTTTGATCCTCGGAAAATCGTCAATCAATGGGTTATAACCTGTTAAATGCCGCCAATTCAGCGCCTTAGAGAAAGATGCTAACATTACAGATAACCTTACAGCGCTGTCAATCAGCCAATTGGGCAGGATAAACCGTGAAACTAAGTCTTGAGACACAGATAGCAAATATCATCCACAGTTATGAACCGGGTGAGGTAAAAATTCGTCAGCCGCCTGCGCCTGACAGTGAAACAGCGGGTGATGCACATCTACAAGAGAACCTGACTACCCTAAGCGGTAGCCTGATCATCACGCCCGAAACAGTGATTGAAAACTGGCTGGAAAATGCCCCCGCACTGC
>JASFLV010000208.1:0-5566 GCA_050117915.1 Thioalkalispiraceae bacterium
AAACCAAATGACTCGATTTGAATCGACATACCCTCATTATTAGCAGTTTCGACACAATTTCGAATGAGTTCGCGCAGCTGATGGACATTGGTATGGCTGGTATCAATTGTTAAATCGGCGCTGGAAGAAACTGGGGCGAGATACTTGCTTTCCTGTGCAATTGCCTCATTGAGCGAGGTATCTCCCTTGCTCAACGGGTGCTTGCGTCTTGTTTCACTAAACCGTTTTATAAGAGTTTGTTCATCCGCTGAGAGATAAATAACCTTGGTTTCCAGGTTCATGCTATGCAAGGTATCAACTAAGTCGGGAAATTGCTCTAAATCGTGGGCCAGATTCCGGGCGTCGATTCCGACTGCAAACAGATCTGAGATGGGGTCGGCGGCATGGGTGATTTGTACTGCCAGGGCATGCAGGAGTGCCATAGGTAGATTATCAATACAATTGAATCCGATATCTTCAAGTGCTTGTAAAGCAATCGATTTACCAGAACCGGACAGGCCACTAACAATAACTAGTTTCATAATGGTTTGTTTATATATTTTTGTTGTCGTTTTTGTAAAAGGGTAGCTGCATCATTCTTGTCTTTCCTGAGTATATAGTTTTTTACTGCGGTTTCGATGATGAGTGCTAGGTTTCTTTTCGGATGAGCATGGACTTGTTGAAGGGGGAACTGATGATTCAGTAAAGATAGATGTGCCTGGATGCCGCTAAGTGTCGTGGCCAGCTGGATTTGGCTATCGACCAGTTCAATTATCAGATCGAGTGGCCATTCCTCAACACAGCGATCTTTACTGAATAACTGTGCAATATTCAGTACACCTAGATCTCTTACGGCAAGTAAGTCTTTCAATATGTATGGGCTTTTGCCGATAACCCGTGATTCACCACTACTCTCATACTCTGGATTGATTGCAAACTGCACATTGTCATCACTGACTAATGCATGCCCACGTTCGATTAGTTCCAGCGCCAGACTGCTTTTGCCGATACCTGCTTTACCGATTAGCAGCAGACCGACATCGAAGACGCGTAGAAATACGCCATGCTTACTCTGTTGGTTGCTTGCCATCTCAAGTGCCCCGGGCTGAATGGAAAATGGTTTTCCTGGTAAATATACACTTCAATTCTAGCGAGTGATATTTGCTAAGCAAGTCAGGCTTCGGCCTTCCAGTTGACTAAAAGTTGATGGATTTCTTCTATTGTCGAAGCTTCGCGGAGTTTTGCTCGAAACTCCTGGCTACTGAACATTTTCGCCAGTTGCGCCAGGATCTGCAGGTGCTCATCCGTAGACTCCTGAGGCACTAACAGGGCAAATAGCAGATCGACCGGCTGGTGATCGGCGGCATCATAGTCAACGCCATTTTGTAGCTTGATAAATGCACCTAGCGTGTGCTGGCCGTCTTTTAGACGGCCATGGGGAATTGCAACCCCATAACCCACACCAGTACCGCCAAGACGCTCACGCGCCAGAAGGCTCTCGAATACATCATTGGCCGAGACGGTGTCTTCGGTATCGGAAATGATTTCGCTGAGTTGTTCCAGAGCGCGTTTCTTGCTTTGTGCATTGACATTACAAGCAATCCGCTCCGGGGTGATCAGGTCTGTTAGTAACATAATATTGGTATTTCTTTTTTACTGAGTTATTCTTCCGTGTGTTTTTGTGCACGACCTTCGCTTTGATGATGATCCTGTAACTTTTCCTTATGTTTCTTGATTTGACGATCCAGTTTATCCACCAGGGCATCGATCGAGGCATACATGTCAGTGTTTTCAGAATCAGCAAAGATATCAGCACCACTGACGTGGATTGTTGCCTCAGCTTTCTGTCTTAATTTTTCAACAGTTAATATAACATGAACATTGGTGACCTTATCAAAATGCCGCTCCAGCTTGTCAAATTTGGTTTCGACATAATTTTGTAGTGAGTCGGTGATGTCGACGTGATGTCCAGTGATATTTAATTGCATATTATGCTCCTTATCATATTAATCAGGCGAGCCGTTTACGTTCATTGGAAGGCGGGATGGCCATTGCCTCGCGATATTTAGCAACGGTTCGCCGTGCAACGTTAATACCTTGATCTGACAACAAAGTGGCAATTTTGCTATCGCTAAGTGGTTTACTGGGTATCTCGGCAGCAATCAGCTTTTTGATCAGTGCCCGTATTGCGGTTGCAGAACACTCGCCGCCATCCGCAGTGGAGACGTGACTCGAGAAAAAGTACTTTAGCTCAAACACACCGCGTGGGGTGTGCATATATTTTTTTGTCGTTACCCGGGAAATGGTTGATTCGTGCATTTCTACTGCTTCAGCAATGTCATGTAATACCAGTGCCTTCATGGCCTCTTCACCATATTCAAGGAAAGCGCGTTGCCGTTCTACGATGCAGGTAGCGACTTTGAGCAAGGTCTCATTCCGGCTTGCCAGGCTTTTGATGAACCAACGTGCTTCTTGCAGGTGGTTTTTCAAATAAGTTGAATCCTCGCTGTTACGAGCCTGCTTGGCAAGATTGGCATACTGGGCATTAATTCGAATTCGTGGTGCGGCTTCAGGATTGAGTTCCACTTTCCACTTACCCTTGATTTTGCGCACGATTACATCAGGGATAATATACTCGGCCTTACTTGAGGTAATCTGGCTACCTGGACGCGGATTCAGTGACTGGATGATCTCGATGATATCCTTCAGTGCCTCTTCGCTAAGATTCAACTTACGCATCAGCTGGTTGAAGTCACGATTTGCCAACAGATCGAAATGTTCCTCGATCAGCTTTATGACCGTATTGTTCTCCCAGGAATCGTCTGCGAACTGACGCAATTGCAATAACAGGCTTTCCTGTACATCGCGGGCTCCCACTCCGGGTGGATCAAAATTCTGAATTTGATGCAGAACCGCTACAACTTCATCGAGTTCGATTTCCCGATCCTCTGGCAACATCTGCAGGATGTCTTCAATATTGGTGCGCAGAAATCCATCATCATCAATGGCATCGATAATCGCATCAGCGATGAGTAAATCCGTATCGGAGAAGGGGGTAAGCTGCATTTGCCAGCGAAGGTGTTCCTGCAGGCTCTCAGTATTGGTGTCGCCTACTTCTTGCTCACGATCCGAGTCCTGGTAGCTAGAAGAAGACGAGACAGGCCCTGTCTGGATATTGTCGTAGATATCATCCCAGGCACTATCTACGGGGAGATCATCCGGTATAGAGTCTGTCTCGACACTGTCTTGTTCGGCTTTCTCTGGTTGGGCCTGTTGCTCTGTTTCATCCGCACCCTTTGCCTGATTATCCGCCTCATTGTCGCCTTCTTCAGCGACTTCCAGCATCAGGTTGGAATCCAGTGCTTCCTGGATTTCCTGTTGTAGCTCAAGGGTCGACAGCTGCAGCAGCTTGATAGCCTGCTGCAGCTGAGGAGTCATCGTGAGGTGTTGACCAAGACGGAGTTGTAATGCCTGTTTCATATATTCTTTTGAGGGCCTGCCGTAATTTGATGCAGGTTACATACCAATTCTAGCTTAGATTTATCCTTACACACAGTCTTGATTTTTAGAGCGTAAACTGCTCGCCTAAATAGACCTTGCGAACATGTTTATCGGCCAACAGGACTTCAGGTTCACCCTGGGCGATCACATCACCTTCATTCATGATGTAGCCCCGGTCACATATCTTTAGTGTTTCCCTAACATTGTGGTCGGTTATTAGCACGCCAATATCCCGCTCCCTTAAATGCTGGATAATTGACTGAATATCCAGCACAGAAATTGGGTCTACACCTGCAAACGGTTCATCAAGCAGAATAAAGTGGGGCATGGTTGCCAGGGCACGCGCTATTTCCACTCGGCGCCTTTCACCCCCTGAGAGGCTCATTCCCATATTATGCCTGATATGGGTGATATGTAGTTCTTCGAGCAGTTCTTCAAGTGCGATTTCCTGTTGTGAAGGTTCCAGGTCTTTGCGGGTTTGCAGAATCGCCATGATGTTGTCGGTCACCGACAGTTTTCTGAAAACAGAGGCCTCCTGGGGCAAATACCCAATTCCCATTTTTGCACGGTCGTGCATCGCCATATTGGTGAGATCATGGTCATCCAGGTAAATATTACCTTTATCGGCGTCTATCAGGCCGACTACCATGTAAAATGATGTGGTTTTGCCCGCTCCGTTTGGGCCAAGCAAGCCAACGACCTCACCACTGTTGATATGAAAAGAAACATTTTTAACAACGGAGCGACGCTTGTATTGCTTGGCCAGACTTTGTGCTGCAAGGGTACTCATTGAGGTGGGGAGTCTTCGGGTTTTTCTGTTTTATCGGTGCTGTTTTTTCCAGGCTGGATGATAGCATGAACGCGTGATTCGCTACCTTCTTCCTTGCTCGCTTTAACCGTGCTGTTTAAGGTGTCGTATTCGATGAAGTCGCCACTAAAGCGATTATCGCCCTGTACCACCCTGGCATTGGTTTTGAGCACAAGATATTCCTTACCGGCATAGTACTCCATATGCTGGGCGCTGGACTTGACCACGGCTTTGTTGTCCTCGGGTTTTTGTTTGAAGGTAGCGGGGTCGCCAACAATCACAATCTTATCGAGCTTGCCCTGTTTGAAGAACACGGTGATCTTGTCTGCCTTGATATCGAGGCTACCCTGCCGGAGGTGGACGTTACCCGTGTAGTAGCTAATTTGCTCCTTTTCCTTAATCTCGACACGATCTGCACGGATATCAATAGGTTGCTCACGGTCGCTACGCAGTGCCCAGGCAGAATTAGCAGTGCCCCAGGTTAGGAAGGCAATCAGCCATACTGATAAATAGTGATTTGAATTAGCGTGGAACATATTGTCCCCGAGCTTCTGATCTGAGTGTCATGGTCCCGTCTACCAGATTTATATCCATTCCCACGGCATTAATAGTACTGTTTTTTCCCGTGATCTTCACCTCACTCTCAGTGTCCGCCAGCTTCGCGGGGAAATCAATACGGAGACGTTGTGTCTCCAGCAGCAGGTTTTTCTCGGGATCGGGGGTGATGCGGTGCACTTTTACATTTCCTGCCACATGCAGGATTTCGGTTTTTTCGTAGCCAATCCCGGTATCTGCGGTCACGCGCCAGGTCTGTTGGGTCTGGTCGATATACACCACTTCGATTTTTTTGACTTCGAGGGTCTCGGTATCTGGAAAATGCTCCAGGTATTCAGCATTCATGTGGTAGTTTGCGGCACCGTCCTTATCATACATGGTTGCTTTGAAATTACTGATAAAGTAATCCGGGTCATGACGAAGACTGGGATCAGTCGTCTCGATGGATTTGTCTACCGACGTCGAGAGCTGGTAAGTGAGAGTTGCAATCGCAAGTACAACGATTAAAACGATAATATAGTGGACTTTGCCCATTTACATAAAAGAGTTGAGTTGTGCTTCCAGGGTGCCCTGTGCTTCCATAATTAATTCGCAGATATCACGGGCTGCACCACGTCCACCATTATGCTCGGTAATCCAGTGAGCATGTTTTTTTACAAAAGGGTGAGCATCCTGAACAGCGATCGCCAGACCTGCCATTTTCATAACCGGTAAGTCGACCAC